>JBASAE010000453.1:0-2489 GCA_049654285.1 Microbacterium sp. | reverse complement strand
AAGGACGTGCTCACCGCCTGGAACGCGATGAACGCGAGCGACGGCCTGGTCGGATACCTCGACTCGGCGACCCCGTCGATGGGTGACGCGATGTTCCCCGCGCTGCAGTCCCTCCTCGGCGGGCAGGCGACGCCCGAGGACACCGCTGCCGTCATCCAGAAGAACTGGGACAAGTACTACGGGGCCAAGTGACGTGATCCCACGACTCCTTGACGCGGGCCGGGCGATGGCGGGCGCACGATGAGTGCGATCGCCACCCGGCCCTCCCGGAAGGCCGGGGCCTCGCTCGCGGGGCCCCGGTACGTCCCGTACCTCTATCTGCTTCCCGGCCTCCTGCTGGTGGGGGCGTTCGTGCTGTATCCGCTGGGACGCACCGTGCAGGTGTCCTTCACCGACTGGAACGGCGTCACCCCGCCGAACTTCATCGGCATCGACAACTACGTCGAGATCCTCACCGATCCGGACCTCCGCTCCCTGTTCTGGCACGCCGCCGTGCTGATCGTCTTCTACGCCCTCATCCCGATCGCCCTGGGGCTGCTGATCACCTCCGTCCTGGCCCGCTGGCGGGTGCGCGGGATGACCGTGTACCGCGCCGTGCTGTTCATCCCGCAGGCGATCTCGATGGTCGTCGTCGCGATCGCGTGGCAGTGGGTCTTCGCGTCCACCGGCATCCTCAACCAGCTGCTCTCGCTGTTCGGCGACGACGTGACCACGGCGTGGCTCGGCAGCTTCGAGTGGGCGCTTCCCGCCGTCGGCCTCACCGGAACGTGGCGCCAGATCGGCCTGTGCATGGTGCTGTTCCTCGCCGGGGTGCAGAAGATCGATCCCGCGCTGTACGAGGCGGCGCAACTCGACGGCGCCAGCGCCTGGCACGAGTTCCGCTACGTGACGCTGCCCGGGCTGCGCGCCGAGGTGGCGGTCGCGCTGACCCTCACCGTGACGGCGGCGCTCAAGTCGTTCGACCTCGTCTACCTCATGACCAAGGGCGGCCCCGGGACGAGCACCTCGGTACCCGGGTACGAGATCTTCGCGCGCGCCTTCAACCGCGGCGAGATCGGGTCCGCGGCGTCCCTCGGAGTGACGCTGACACTTCTCATCGTGCTCGTCGCCTTCGCGATCGAGCGGTTCAGGAAAGAGCCATGACACAGCTCCAGGAACACACCGGTCAGGCGGCGCCAGGACGGCTGCGGCGCAGAGGGTCCGGCTCGGAGCGCGGCGGCGGCCGGAAGGCCCCCCTCGGCGCCCGGGTGACCTCGCACCTCATCCTCGGGTTCTTCTCCCTCTTCACACTCCTGCCGCTGCTGAGCATCTTCCTGATCTCGCTGTACCCGGAGGGTCAGGTCGTGCGCGGTCTCGCCCTGCCGGAATCCCTCGACTTCAGCAACTACGCACGGGCATGGGACGTCGCGAACTTCTCGGTGCTGATGAAGAACAGCGTCGTGGTAGCCGTCTTCGTGGTGCCGATCGCCGCGTTCATCTCGATCCTCGGCGGGTACGCGTTCGCCACCATGCGCTTCCGCGGCAGCGGCGTGATCTTCCTCCTGTTCCTGCTGGGGCTGCTGCTGCCGTACGAGGCGCCGATCGTGCCGCTGTACTACGACCTGAACGCCCTCGGCCTGACCGGGTCGCCGTTCACCCTGATCGTGCCCGAGATCGCCCTGTTCCTCAGCTTCGGGATGTTCTGGATGCGCGCCGCGTTCGGCGAGGACTCCCGGACGCTGATCGAGGCGGCCCGCATCGACGGCGCGGGTTCTTGGACGACGCTGTGGCGGGTGCTGGTCCCCTCGGTGATGCCCGCGATCGTGACGCTGCTGGTGCTGTTCTTCATGTGGAGCTGGAACGAGTTCCTGCTCGCGCTCGTGCTCGCGGGAGCCCCGGACCTGCAGACCGCGCCCGCGGGAATCGGGCTGTTCCTCGGAGAGCACGTGTCGGATCTGCGGGGGCTCGCCGCCGCCGCGGTCATCATGTCGGTCCCGGCTCTGGTGGTCTACGTGTTCCTGCAGCGCAGCTTCATCCAGGGCGTGACCTCGGGAGGGGTGAAGGGATGAGCGGCATCGTCGAGCGTCGCGCGGTGGTGGTGACCGATGGCCGGATCGAGGTCGTCGCCGAGCCGCTGGCCGCCCTCGCAGAGGCCCATGCCCGCGTCCAGCTGAGCCACGTCGGGATCTGCCACTCCGACATCGCGGCGATCGCAGCCGGCATCGCCGGCCCGGCACACCTCGGTCACGAGGCCGCCGGTGTCGTCGTGGAGTCGCGCATCGCGGGACTCGACGTGGGGACCCGCGTGGTCGCCTATGTGAACGACGCGTACGCCACGGTGGTCGACGTCCCGCAGGATCGCATCACGGTGCTGGATCCGGGTTGCTCGCTGCTCGACGCCGCACTCGCCGAGCCCGTCGCCTGCGTCATCGGCGCGGTGGAGATGCTGTCCCTGACGGACTGCGCGGAGATCGTCCTGATCGGTGCCGGCTTCATGGGCCTGCTTGCGG
>JBASAE010000452.1:0-1508 GCA_049654285.1 Microbacterium sp. | reverse complement strand
GTACGCCTCCCTCGGGTCCCGCGTGACGGTGCTCGCCCGCAGCGGGCTGCTCGGCGGCATGGAGCCGTTCGCCGGGGAACAGGTGGCGGACGGGCTCCGTGCGCTGGGGGTCGACGTGCGCCTCGGCGCCACCACGACCCGGGTGGCCCGTGCCGCGCACGGCGTCTCGATCGACACCGACGGCGGAACGGTCGTCGCCGAGGAGGTCCTGGTCGCGGCCGGACGGATGCCGCGCACCGCAGACCTCGGACTGGAGACCGTCGATCTCGAGCCCGGCTCCTGGCTCAGCACGGACGACACCCTGCGTGTGACGGGGTCCGACTGGCTCTACGCGGTCGGCGACGTGAACCACCGTGCCCTGCTGACGCACCAGGGCAAGTACCAGGCGCGCGCCGCAGGCGATGCGATCGCGGCCCGTGCGAACGGGGCGCCGGTGCGGGACGGGATCTGGGGCATGCACGCCGCGACCGCCGATCACCGCGCCGTGCCGCAGGTGGTCTTCGCGGATCCCGAGGTCGCGGCCGTCGGGCTGACCGAGGCGCGTGCGCGGGCGGCCGGGCGTCGGATCCGTGCGGTGGACTACGAGATCGGCTGGGTGGCTGGCGCGAGCCTGCATGCCGACGGCTACCGGGGCCGCGCCCGGATGATCGTCGACGAGGACCTCGGCGTCGTCGTGGGCGCGACCTTCGTCGGACCGGACGTGGCCGAGCTGCTGCAGGCGGCGACCATCGCGATCGTCGGAGAGGTCCCGATCGAACGGCTCTGGCATGCGGTGCCCGCCTATCCGACGATCAGCGAGATCTGGCTCCGCCTGCTCGAGGCATACGGCCGCCCCGGCACCCGCTGATCGGCCTGCGGGCCAGGCCGGCGATCCCGCGCCCCGCGCGTGTTAGCGTCGACGCGTGACGAAGGATCGGACGTCACCGGTGCCGCACATGCGTGATCGTGTGCTCGACCTGGCCTTCCTGATCGGCGTGCTGTTCAAGGGCGTCGACGGGCTGATCGAGCTGATCGCCGGGATCGTCCTGCTCATCGTCACCCCGGGTCAGCTCCTGGACACCGCGCGCACGCTGACGGCCCATGAACTCGCCGAGGATCCGCACGACCTCCTCGCGAACCTGCTCCTGCAGGGGCTGGAGCACCTCGGCGCGGGCACGGCGGTCTTCCTCGCCGTGTACCTGCTGCTGCACGGCGTCGTGAAGCTCGCGGTCGTTGCGGCGCTGCTGCTGGGCACCCGACGGGTGTACCCCTGGGCGATCGCCGCCTTGCTCGCCTTCCTCGGGTACCAGCTGTACGAGGTCGTCGTCGCGCCGACCCCGGCGGTGGTCCTCCTCACCGTCCTGGATGCCCTGATCATCGCGCTCACCTGGCGGGAGTGGCGTCACGGTCGCACCCTGCACCGGACCTGGCGCGCGACCGTCGACTGGATCCTTCGGCGACCCACGGCGCCCACGACCTGACGCCCCTGGCCCGAAGGGAAGGAGCGGGGCCCGTGTCCTGTTCGAGGA
>JBASAE010000451.1:0-4589 GCA_049654285.1 Microbacterium sp. | reverse complement strand
GGCGACCACGAGGTCGGCGGCGTCCACCTCCGCATCCGTCACCGCGTCCCAGCCGGCGATGTCGACGGAGAGCCCCAGATGCCGCAGCTGGTGCGCGAGCATGGTCGTGAACCGGTCCTCGGCGTCGACGACCAGTGCCCGACGACCGGTGAGGGGACCCGTGCCCGCGGCATCCTGCGGCTGCATCCAGAACTCCGCGAGCCGGGCGTTGCGGGACGCCAGCAGCGTCCTGACCTCGGGATCGGCGGCGAGGGAGCCGGCCGCACCGGGGGCGTCGGCATCCTCGCGGGCCTCGGCGGCGTGGTCGCGCTCGATCGCGCCGATCGCGCCGAGCACGCCCGCAGCCTTGCCGTGCGTCTCGCTCACCTCGCCGTGCGGGTCGGAATGCCGTACCAGCGTCGCCCCGACCGGGACCCGGAGGCGTCCGCCGTCGAGGTAGACCGTGCGGATCAGGATCGGGGCATCCAGGTCGTGCCCGCCCTCGTCGTTCGGCGTGAACAGCGCTGCGACGCCCGAATAGTAGCCGCGGGGCTCGCGCTCGTGCCTGCGGATGACCGAGCAGGCGTTCTGCATCGGCGAGCCGGTGACCGTGGGGGCGAACATGGTCTCGCGCAGGATCTCGCGCGGATCGAGCCGGCTGCGCCCGCGCAACATGTACTCGGTGTGCGTCAGCCGGGACATCTCCTTCAGGTGCGGCCCGGTGATGCGCCCGCCGTCGGAGCACACCTGGCTCATCATCTTGAGCTCTTCGTCGACGACCATGAACAGCTCCTCGGTCTCCTTGGTGGAGGAGAGGAACTCGCTGAGCGCCTCCTTCGTCGCCCCTCCGGCCGGATGCCGGAACGTGCCGGAGATCGGGTTCATGGTCACGACGCCGTCCCGGGCGACGACATGGGCCTCGGGGCTCGCGCCGACCGCGATCTGCCCGGGGGTGACGACCGCGAAGGTCCAGTACGCGCCGCGCTCGTGCTCCAGGAGCGCCCGGAACCAGGTGAGCGCGGCGATGCGCTCGTCGGCGTCGAAGGATGCCCGGTAGTCGCGCCGGATGACGAAGTTCGCGCCCTCGCCGCGGCCGATCTCCTCGGCGATCACGCGCTCGACGATGGCCGCGTACTGCTCGTCGGAGATGTCGAAGCCGCCGTCGCGCAGCGGGATGGGCGCGTGGGGCAGGGCGGCGATCAGCTCGTCGGCATCCAGCATGTCGTGTCCGTCGACCAGCAGGCAGCGCAGCGGCGCGCCGTCGTCCTGCGCCTCGAAGCCGCGCTCGCGAACCTGACGGTAGGGCACCAGGGCGAACGCCTCGCGGTCGGCGGTCAACGGGATGTCCGCGAGGAGGTCGACGTCGACGACATCGCCGGTGAGCAGCTCGACACCGCCCTCGCGGGCGATCAGCACGAATGAGGACTGCGGGTCCTCGGCGAGGGCGCGGATGCGGTCGGTGGCGGTCATCGATGTCTCCTGGGTGTGGCATCCGGCGCGGCGGGATACAGAAAGACCGCCCCGGAAGGCGGTCTGGTTCTCGTGGGTACGCGAAACACCGCCTAGCAGGCGGGCCACCACGAGTTCATGAGCATAGGGCGAAAGTACCACACCCTCAGCCGCCACTCGGTACCGGCGGCGTAGGCTGGTGGCGTGCCAGCTGTGAACCTGGGGATGCCGCGCATCCCGGAAGTCCTCGCCCCTCGTCGCAAGTCCCGTCAGATCCGGGTGGGCAAGGTGCTCGTCGGCGGTGACGCGCCGGTGAGCGTGCAGTCGATGACCACCACGAAGACCACGGATATCAACGGGACGCTGCAGCAGATCGCCGAGCTGACCGCCTCGGGCTGTGAGATCGTCCGCGTCGCGGTGCCGTCCCAGGACGACGCCGACGTGCTGCACATCATCGCCAAGAAGAGCCAGATCCCGGTGGTCGCGGACATCCACTTCCAGCCGAAGTACGTGTTCCAGGCGATCGACGCCGGGTGCGCCGCGGTGCGCGTGAACCCGGGCAACATCCGCCAGTTCGACGACAAGGTCGGCGAGATCGCCAAGGCGGCGAAGGACGCCGGCATCTCGCTGCGGATCGGCGTGAACGCCGGGTCCCTCGACCGGCGCCTGCTGGAGAAGTACGGCAAGGCCACGCCCGAGGCGCTCGCCGAGAGCGCGCGCTGGGAGGCGTCGCTGTTCGAGGAGCACGACTTCCACGACTTCAAGATCTCGGTCAAGCACAACGACCCGGTGGTGATGGTCAAGGCGTATCGTCTGCTGGCGGCGATGGGAGACTGGCCGCTGCACCTCGGGGTGACCGAGGCGGGACCGGCGTTCCAGGGCACGATCAAGTCGGCGACGGCGTTCGGCATCCTGTTGGCCGAGGGGATCGGCGACACCATCCGCGTCTCGCTGTCGGCGCCGCCGGCCGAGGAGGTCAAGGTCGGGCATCAGATCCTGCAGTCGCTGAACCTGCGCGAGCGCAAGCTCGAGATCGTGTCCTGCCCGTCGTGCGGGCGGGCCCAGGTGGACGTCTACTCGCTCGCCGACAGCGTCACCGAGGGGCTCAAGGAGCTGACCGTGCCGCTGCGCGTCGCCGTGATGGGGTGCGTGGTGAACGGCCCCGGCGAGGCCCGTGAGGCGGATCTCGGCGTCGCGTCCGGGAACGGCAAGGGGCAGATCTTCGTCAAGGGCGAGGTCATCAAGACCGTTCCCGAGGATCAGATCGTCGCCACCCTCATCGAGGAGGCGAACCGGATCGCCGCCGAGATGGGATCGGACGCGCCGGTCGGAACCGCACAGGTCGTCACTTCTTAGACGTTTCGCGCTCTTATTGGGTGAGGATTGTTTTCTAGAGGAGCAACCATGAGCGTTTCACTTCCCGCACCCGTGCAGGCCATGGTCGACGCGATCAACAGCGCCGACACCGACGCCTTCGTCGCCGCGTTCGCCGAGGACGGCTTCGTCGACGACTGGGGTCGGGTGCTGAGCGGACCCGATGGCGTGCGCAGCTGGGCGGGGTCGGATGCGATCGGTGCCGGTGCGCGGATGACGGTGCTGTCGGCGGAGACCGACGGCGATGTCGTCACGACCCGCTTCTCCTGGCGCAGCAACGTGTTCAACGGCGAGTCGACCGGCATCTTCGAGATCGCAGGAGATCGCCTGGCGAGCTTCGTCATCCCGCCGCACCGCTGACGTCCCGCCGATCGCGCCGGAGCGTGCGTCCTCCCGATGCCGGCCCCGCCGAACTCCGCACCCGGCAGCGGTGTGGAACGCTGGGGTGATGCACACCTCGACCATCGTCACGTTCGCCGCCGGCTCCGTCGTCGAGGAGGCGACCGTCCTGCGCGTCCAGGCGGATGGTGTCGGCGCCGTGGTCGTCCTCGACCGCACGCCGTTCCATCCGGTCGACCACACCTGGCCGGATCAGCCGGGGGACTCCGGCGTGCTGCGCCTCGGCGACGTCGACCTCCCGGTGAGCGAGGCCGTCATGGCCGCGGTGAGCGACGCCGGGGAGTTCGCCCTCGGCACGGGCATCCCGGCGAAGCGCGGCACGGAGGGATGGGCCTGGCTGGTCGGGCATCCGGTGACGGCCGTGCCGGAGGGGTTCGTCGAGGGGGCCCGGATCGAGGCGGTGGTGGACGTGGGGAGGCGGGCGGCGCTCAGCCGCGGGCACACCGCCTGCCACCTGTCGTCCCTCGCGCTCGATCTCGCGACGGCCGATCTGTGGCGGAAGGATCCCGGTGTCGACCCGCTCGGCAACCCCGACTTCGAGGGGCGGGCGGGCCAGTCCAGCCGGATCCACGAGGACGGCGCGATCGACGAGTATCGCCTGGGCAAGAGCCTGCGGAGGGCCGGGTTCGACGCGGAGGGGTTCGCATCGTCGCTGCCGGAGCGCGAGGCGCGAATCAACGAGGCGCTGGCCGGCTGGGTGGCGTCATGCGCGCCGGGTCGGATCGTGACCGACGGGTCGACGATCGCGGACCGGCGGCGCTGGGAGTGCGACCTTCCGGAGGGGACGGTGTCGTTCCCCTGCGGCGGCACGCATGCCGCGTCGCTCAGGGAGTTCGCGTCGATCACCGTGACGCTGGACCTGTCCGACCCGCAGGTGCTGGTCATGGCGACCACCGCCGTGCCGGCGTGAGTGGATCGACCCGACGGCGCCATCGCGTCGACGGCGCGGCCTTCCAGATCTGACCGTCGATACCCCGTCTTGCCGTCGATAACCCGGACTCGAGGCGTCGTCAGTCCGGGGTATCGACGAGAACTCGGGGCGTTCGTCAGTTCACCTCGATGATCTCGCCGTTGCGGGGCAGGCGACCGCGGAAGCTCAGGGACACGGCGTGTGCTCGTGCCGGGTCGGGACCGTCGATGGCCTGCATGTGCAGGTGTGGTTCCGTGCTGTTCCCGGAGTTGCCGCAGGTCCCGACCGGGTCGCCGATGTCGACGTGCTGCCCGAGGCGCACCGCGACGCTGCCCTGCCGCAGATGACAGAGGGCGACGACCCCGTGATCGGTGTCGATCAGCACGTGGTTGCCGGCGAGCATCCGCCAGTCGGCGGCTCGACGCCGTTGGGTCAGCGCATAGCCGACCGACGACAGACCACGGTAGGCGTCGTGGTC
>JBASAE010000450.1:0-15132 GCA_049654285.1 Microbacterium sp. | reverse complement strand
CCCGTCACCAGCGCGAGGACGAACGTCGAGTTCACCAGCGGACGACCGTACTCGGTCGCCGACGCGGCGACGTCGTCGAAGTGGATCCTCGCGGTGTTCTGCGTGAGCAGCGTGAACCACTGGTTGTCGGCCTCGATGATCGTCTTGCCCAGCGGATGGTAGTAGACGTCGCCCGGCTCGAAGTCCTCGAAGAACCGGCCCGCCCACCCCTCGGGACTGACCCTCTCGCGCCCGGTCATCGTCGCACCTCCGTCGCCGTCGCCTGCCGGATCCGTTCCTCGTCATAGCCGAGCAGCTCGCCGAGCACGTACGCGGCGTCCTCTCCCCGCCGGGGCGCCCGCCGGTACTCGACGTCGCCGTCTCCGACGCGCACGGGACTGCGCACCTGCCGAATCGTGCCGAACCGCGGGTGCTCCGTCTCCACGACCATCCCGCGTGCGAGGGTGTGCGGGTCGCCGAGCGCCTCGCGAACCGATTGGACCGGACCGCACGGAACGCCTACGGCCTTCATCTCCGCGAGCCATGACGCGACCTCGCGCGTCGCGAAGGCCGCTTCGAGGATCTCGAGCAGCGCCGCGGAGTTCTCCCTCCGCGCGGCGAACGTCGCGAACCGGGCGTCGTCCGCGAGATCGGGATGCCCGATCACGCCCGCGAGCCGACGCCAGAACTTCTCCTTCGCGCACGCCACGACGAGCCAGCCGTCCGCCGCCTGGAACGCCTGGAACGGCACCAGCGAGGGATGGGCGGAATTGTGCATCCGCTGCGGCTCGAATTCGCCGTTGAGCGCCCAGATCGCGGGATAGGTGAGCATCGAGACCGCGGTGTCGAACAGCGAGACGTCGCAATCCCCGCCCACGCCGTCGCGCCGTGCGGCGTGGACCGCCGCGAGCATGGAGATGGCCGCCACCAGACCGCCCGAGTAGTCGACCAGCGAGAGCCCCGACTTCGTCGGCGGGCCATCGGGCTCGCCGGTGATGTCCATCCATCCGGCCATGCCCTGCAGGACGTAGTCGTAGCCCGGCTCGGCCCGGCGAGGCCCGGACATCCCGAACCCGGTGAGCGCGCAGCAGACGATCCGCGGGTTGAGGTGCTTGAGCTGGTCGTAGGTGATCCCGATCTTCTCGGGGACGTCGCCCCGCAAGTTCGAGTAGACGACGTCGCTCACCTCGACCAGCCGACTGAAGGCCTCCCAGCCCTCGGGCGTGCCGAGGTCCAGGCTGATGCTGCGCTTGTTGCGGTTGAACGACTCGAAGAAGAGCGAGTCCTCGCCTTCCTGGTACGGCGGCACATAGCGTCCGACGTCGCCACCCGACGCGGGCTCCTCGATCTTGATGACCTCCGCGCCGAGGTCGGCGAGGTGGAGGCTCCCGAACGGCCCCGCGCCGTACTGCTCGACGGCGAGGATCCGGAGATCCTCCAGCGGCCTCACGACACGGCCCCGTCCCGGCTCAAGGACGCGGCGTAGTCGGCCAGCTCGTCGAGGTTCTCGACGCAGTTGACCCGCCTGCCGTCTTCGATGTCGTGGATGAGCTCCCCGATCTTGGCGAAGATCGGGCCGTGGAGCTCGGACAGCATCTCGTCGATCTCCGTCTTCCGCTTGCGCACGGCGAGGTCTCGGTAGATGCCGCTGTACTTCTTGGCGCTGTTGCGGTTGAAGAGCGCGAGGCGGTCGAGCGACCCGTCGAGGTCGTCGGGCTCGAACCCGTCGAAGCTCTCCACCGGGACCGGCGCCTGGGCGAGCACCTCCTGGGCGAGGGCGACCATGAGCGGCCGATACCGCGGGGTGTCGAGCGTGTCCGCGATCTCCAGATCGGAGACGGCCCCCGCCCACAGCATGGCGCCGTACGCCTCCTTGCCCCACAGATAGCCGAGCACGTTGTCGGTCGCCTGCGCGTACGGCAGCACCGACACCATCTCACGAACGCGATCTGTGATGGCCCCACCCGCCAGCTCGCCGATGCGGAACGTCGCGACGTTGCCCTGGATGACCTTGCCGGGCTCCAGGTAGTCCGCCCCGATGTTGACGAAGGAGGACAACACGCGCGAGTCGCCCACGGCATCGATGAGGTGGTGCGCTGTCAGCCCGTTCTGCACGGACAGCACGAACCCGTCGGGAGCGAGACGGTCACGCAGCAGCTCGGCGGCCGCGGCCGTGTGCAGGGACTTCACCGCGACGACGGCCCGGTCGATCCGGTCCGGGAGGTCAGCCGGCGTGACCGCCGGCGCCCGCACCGTGAACTGCTCCACCGGTCCGGTGATCTCCAGCCCGCGCTCGTTGATCGCATCGACGTGGTCGGCCGCGACGTCGCAGAACAGGATGTCGTGTCCGGCACGCACCGCATGGGCGCCGAGGGTGCCGCCGATGGCGCCGGCTCCGATGACGACGTACCTCACGCGACCACCTCTGCCGTCACCGGCACGGCACGGTGCATGAAGTCGCGGATGGTCTGCTGGAACAGCTCCCGCTCCTCGATCTGCGGGGAGTGCCCCGACTCCTCGAAGATGACGAGCTCGGAGTTCGGCACGAGCTCGGCGATCGTCTCCGAGCACGACACAGGCACGACCCAGTCGTAGCGTCCCACCGTGACGAGCATCGGCACGGTGACCGAGGGCAGCTGATCCTTGACGTCGTAGGAGTTCCAGTTGTGCTGGAAGCACCAGTTGTGCGCCTCGTGACGATAGAAGCCCGCCTCGACCCGCGCGGCCGACCTGGCCGGGTCGTAGTTGTGATCGTAGAGGCCGATCATGTCGGCCCAGCACTGCTTCAGGTCGGCGTCGTCGCGGATCTGACCTGACCAATAGCGATTGAAGTCGTCCCACTTGACCTCGATGCGGTCCTGGTTGCGGGCGTTCTCGAAGGCGAGCGAGAGCTTCGTGCCGTCGGGCGCGGTGTCCCGCAGGATGACCGCTTCGACCCGGTCGGGATAGCGGACCGCGTACTCGAGCGCGATGAACCCTCCGTAGGACCCTCCGGCGATGGTGATCTTCTCGGCGCCGGCCCACTCGCGGAGGGCGTCGACGTCCGCGGCCCACTGGGCGTGCGAGTACGGCTCGACGGCTTCGCTGCGTCCGCATCCACGCGCATCGAAGACGATGACCCGGTACTCGTCCGCAAGGGGGCCGAAGGTGGCTCTCGGCTCCTCCAGCGAGCCGATTCCACCGCCTCCGTGATGGGCGATGACGAGGGGCGCGTCGCGCGGGCCCAGGTCCTCGACGTTGAGGCGGCAACCGTTGATCGTCAGTTCCATGAGGATCTCCTCTTGATCTCTTTCGGGGGTCGGGTGTCAGAGCGGGCGCGGTGGCGCCGTCTGGGGGTCGGCCGGGTGCCTCGTAGGCACGCGGGTGAGTCGCACGTCCTGCTCCCAGCGCGCCATGCGCTCGATCGCCGCCGCGCCGAGGGCGTCGAACACGCCCTCGACGATGCTCTCGAGCAGGACGAGGACGCCGCTGTGGGAGTCGAAGGGGACGCCGTCGACGTAGACGGGCAGCACGACGTCCGCGAGCTCCGCGGTCGGCGACATCTCGTGGTCGGTGAAGAGGACCAGACGTGCCTTGCGGCGCTTGACCCGTTCGGCGATCTTGTAGGCGGACTCCTCGTAGCGGCGGAAGTCGAAGATGATGACGACGTCATCCGCTTCGAGGTCGAGGTACTTCGCGAGATCCCGGGCGAGCGGGTCGAGGGTGTGGACGACGCCGCTCAACAGCTGCCCGAGCTGCGCGGCGAGGAGCGCGGCGAGATGGGTGGTGAAGACGCCGCCGGTGAGGTGGATGCGCCTCGGCTGCCTGGCCAGCATGCGCACGACCGCGTCGAACTCCGCAGCGGGCACGGTGCGCAGCACCTCCCCCGCGACCGTGACGCGCCGTTCGATCAGCTCCTCGTAGCCGCCCGCCTTGGCGTCCTCGCGGCTGCGCGTCGCACGCTGGAAGGGGCTCATCGCCAGCCGCATCGACTCCTCGCGGAGCCGCTGCTGGAACTCTCGATAGGTTCCGAAGCCGAGACGGGAGACGAAACGCAGCACGGTCGGCATCGACGTCCCCGCCGCCGTCGCCCAGTCGGCGGCGGTTCCGAGGCCGATCGCCGGGTACCGCGCGAGCAGCACTCGCGCACATCGCTTCTCCGCCGGAGACAGCTCCCCGACGCGGGCCTGGACGATGTCGCGGACGTCATCCATCGGGTTCAGGACCAGACCGTGACGTCGGCGCCGCGCCCGGTGGCGGCGAACATGGCGGGTGAGTTGTGGGCGACGACCACCTGGCCGTCCGCGCCGACCGCGATGATCCCGCCCGTCGCCCCCCTG
This sequence comes from Microbacterium sp., assembly GCA_049654285.1. Lineage (GTDB taxonomy): Bacteria > Actinomycetota > Actinomycetes > Actinomycetales > Microbacteriaceae > Microbacterium. The sequence continues at coordinate 10,834 of JBASAE010000450.1, read as the reverse complement.
CCGCCGACCTCCTCGTCGAGGACGTCGCGCACGGCATCGGCGAGCGTCGCGCCCGTGTGCCGCACCCGCGCAGAGATCTCGTGGGCCACCACGCCCTGGATGAACGCCTCGCCGCTCCCCGTGCAGGAGACCGCGACGACGCCGTCACGCGCGTACGTCCCGGCGCCCACCAGCGGCGAGTCGCCGATCCTGCCCGCGGCCTGGTTGACCATGCCGCCGGTCGAGGTGGCTGCGGCGAGGCGGCCCGCGCGGTCCATCGCCACGGCGCCGACCGTGCCGTGGGTCTGCGCCGGGATGCGCCCGGCCCGGACGTTGTCGAGCTGCGCGCTCCGCCCGGGGGTCACAAAGTACTCCTGCTCGACGGTGTCCAGGCCCCAGGAGCGGATGGTCTCTGCGGAGATGTTCGTGCGCAGCACGGCCGACCCGTCCTCCATGACGCGGCGGGCGACCATGACCGGATTCCGCGCGCATCCGAGCACCGCGACCGCACCGGCGCGCCCGCCGGACATGACGGCGGCGTCGGTCTCGATCGACCCGTCGCTCCGCAGCGCCGAACCGCGTCCCGCGTTGAACAGCGGATTGTCCTCCAGCGCCGTGACGGCCGCGCACACGGCGTCCACAGCCGTCCCGCCGTCCTCCAGCACACGGGCGCCGGCCCGATAGGCGTCGGCCAGGCCCTCTTCGTACTCACCGTCGCCCTGGACGCCGAGCTCCTCGACCCGGCCGCCGGCACCGCCGTGGATGGCGAGCGCCCAGGGGGATCCGCTCGGAGATGCGAAGAGGTTCATTCGGACGGCCTTTCGACAGGAGGGAGGAACGCTTCGGAGACCGGCGGCAGCGCGTCGACCCGCAAGCAGGCGCTGAGATGCCCGTCGTCTGCTCCGCCCGCCTTCACGGGCAGGAGCTCGGGATCGACGCTACGGCACTCGTCCGTCGCGAGCGGGCACCGCGGATGGAACCGGCACCCGGTCGGGATCGAGTACGGGCTGGGCGGTTCGCCCTCCACCTGGAACTCGCTGTTGAAGCTCCCGGCCTTCATCCGCGGGATCGACGCGATGAGCGCGCGCGTGTAGGGGTGGGACGGGTTCTCGAACAGCTCCGCCGCCGGGGCCATCTCGACGATGCGGCCGAGATACATGACGGCGACGCGCTGGCTGAGGTGCTGCACGACCGCGAGGTTGTGGGCGATGAACAACACCGACAGGCCGAGCTGGTCGCGCAGGTCGGAGATGAGCTCGAGGATCGTCGCCTGCACCGAGACGTCGAGCGCCGAGACCGGCTCATCCGCGATGAGGACGTCGGGGCGGACGGCGAGCGCGCGCGCGATCGCGAGCCGCTGCCGCTGCCCGCCGGAGAACTGGCTCGGGTAGGCGCCCAGGGCGTCGTCGTCGAGACCCACGAGCTTGAGCAGGCGGCTGGCCTCCGCGTTGACCTCGCTCGGCGGCACGATCTGGTGGTATCGGATCAGCTCGGTCAGCACGCTGCCGATCGTTAGCCGCGGGTTGAGCGACGAATAGGGGTCCTGGAAGACCATCTGGATGCGTCGCGCCTCGACGGAGTCCCGCTCCGGCGAGAGCGCCTTGCCCTCGAAGACGACCTCGCCGGATGTCGCGGTCTCGCTGCCCACGAGCACTTTCGCGAGCGTCGACTTGCCCGACCCCGACTCTCCGACGATGGCGAGCACCTCGCCCGGGTACACGTCGACCGACACTCCGTCGAGAGCCGTCAGGGCGCGCCCCTCCCGCTTCGCGATCCGGTCGCCGATCGACCGTCCCACCCGGTATTTCTTCGTGAGGTCGACGCCACGCAGCACCGGCTGCGCTGCGGCGGTGGTTTCAGGGCTCATGCGGTCACCTTCTGGAAGAGCTCGTCGGCGCGGAAGCACGCGGTCTGGCGTCCGTCGATCGTCGCATGCAGCGTCGGCTCCGACGCCAGGCACGACTCCACCGCATCGCGACAGCGAGGGGCGAACGCGCACCCCGGAGGACGATCGGCGAGGTTCGGGGCGCTCCCGGGGATCGCGGCGAGCAGTCGTTCGGGACGGTCGAAGTCCGGGGCGGACTCCAGGAGGCCGCGGGTGTACGGATGCCGCGGGTCGTGGAGCACGTCCTGCGTGGTGCCGGTCTCGACGACGTGGCCCGCATACATGACCGCGAGGCGACGGCACGTCTGGTTGATGACGGCCAGGTCGTGCGTGACGAACAGCAGTGCCGCGCCCACCTCGTCGCACAGCTCCTCCAGCAGCCGAAGGACCTGGTGCTGGACCGTGACGTCGAGCGCCGTGGTCGGCTCGTCGCACAGCAGGAGCCGCGGCTTGAGCGAGATCGCCATGGCGATCATCACGCGCTGCCGCAGGCCCCCGGAGAGCTCGTGGGGGAACGCCGTCACCCGGGTCTGCGGGTCGGGGATCCCGACATGGCTCATGAGCTCGACCGCGAGGGCCCGCGCCGCCTTGCGGGAGAGTCCCCGGTAGCGGATCGCGCCCTCCGCGATCTGGTCCCCCACGCGCATCAGCGGATTGAGGGCGGTCATCGGCTCCTGGAAGACCATCGCGATCTCCGGGCCCATGAGCTTGCGGCGGCGCGACGGCCGCAGATCGAGGAGGTTCTTCCCGTCGTAGCGGATCGACCCCGACAGCACCTCCACGCCCCGCGGCAGCAGTCCGGCGATGGAGCGCAGGACCATGGACTTCCCCGCGCCGGACTCTCCGACGAGCCCGACGCGTTCGCCGTTGCGCACGGTGAGGTTGACGTCCTCGGCGATGCGCACCTGCTTGCCGCCGCGGTGGATCCCGATGGACAGGTCCTCGATCTCGAGGAGGTTCTCGGCGGGCATTACTTCCTCCTGTCGGGGTTGAGAAGGTCGGACAGCCCGTCGCCCAGCCAGGACACCCCGAGGCTGACGATCACCACGGCGAGGCCGGGGATGGTCGCCATGAGCCAGTTCGTGGTGATGAACGTCTGCCCTTCGACGATCATCGCGCCCCATTCCGGCGTGGGCGGGGTGATGCCGAGGCCGAGGTAGCCGAGCGTGACGACCGCGAGGATGTCCATCACGATGTCGCTCATGCCGTACACGATGACCTGGCTCATGACGTTCGGGCCGACGTGACGCCCGAGGACCCGCCAGGTCGGGAGGCCGCCGAGGCGGGCGCCGCGTACGAAGTCGAGCTGCTTCGCGACGATGACCTGGCCGCGGACGATGGTCGCGTAAGCCGTCCACGAGACCAGGGCGATCGCGAGGTAGATGCTCGACTCACCCGGTCCGAGGACGAACACCAGCGCGATGACGATCACATAGAACGGCAGCGCGTAGAAGATGTCCACGATGCGCATGATGATGATGTCGAACCAGCCGCCAAAGTAACCGGCGATCGCCCCGACGATCGTCCCGAAGACGAACGGGATGAGGACGGCGAGGAATCCGATGCGCAGGTTGACCCGCGCTCCCCAGATGAGCCGTGACAGGACGTCCCGCCCGAGCGAGTCTGTTCCGAACCAGTGTTCCGGGCTCGGGCCCTGACGCGCGTTGAGCAGGTCCTGTGCGAGCGGATCGTACGGCGCGATGACCGGGGCGAACACGGCGACCAGGATGAGCAGGCCGGTGACGATCATCCCCGCGACGAGCGGCGGGTTCTGATACCAGGGGCGGAGCTGACGGGTGCGAGGGCGCGTCCTGGCGGGTGCCTTGCCCCGGACGACGGCCGTTGCGAGGCTCATGCCTTGCTCCTTCCGGTGGTGACCCGCGGGTCGAGGAAGCTGTACACGACGTCGGTGAGGATGCCGACGGCGATGACGAGAAGGCCGACCGTGAGCGTGACCGCCTGCATGAGGGGGAAGTCCCGGTTGAGGATCGCCTGGATCATGAGCTGCCCGATGCCCGGCAGGTTGAACACCCGTTCGATCACGATCGAGCCGCCGACGATGTAGCTGAGGTGCACGCCGACGACCGCCACGGTCGGCAGGATGGCGTTGCGGACGATGTGGTCGCGGAAGAGTGCGAATCCCCCCGCGCCTTTCGATCTCGCGGTGGCGACGTAGTCGGCCTCCAGCACCGTGATCATCGACTGCCGGAGGCTCCTGATGAGCGTCGGTGTCAGCGCGATCGCGAGGGTGAGCGCCGGGAGGAAGAGGTTGCGGACGTTCTCGATCCCCGAACCGTACCGGCCGATCGGGAAGAGCGGGAACTTCAGCGAGAGCAGCAGCATGAGCATGATGCCCACCCACATCTGCGGCATCCCCTGGGCGACCAGGGTGTAGCCGCGCACGCCGAGGTCGCGCATCCCGTTCGGCCGCGAGGCCGCGAGGGCGGCGAGCGGGATCGAGATGATCAGCGCGAGCACGATCGCGTAGCCGACGAGGGAGAGCGTCACCGGCAGCGCGTTCGGGAGCACCTGGCTGACCGGCACGTGGTACATGAGGCTCTCGCCGAGGTCGCCGCGGAGCAGCCTGCCGATGTACAAGAAGTACTGCTCGATCGCCGGCCGGTTGAGCCCGAGCTTCTCGCGGAGCGCATCGAGCGCCTCCGGGCCGGCGCGCTCGCCGAGCATCGCGACGGCGGCGTCGCCCGGGATCAGCTTCGAGAGCGAGAACACGATGATGGTGAGCCCGAAGACGATCGGGATCGCCTGGAGCAGGCGGCCGGGGATGAAGCCGAGACGTTGGAGCATATCTGCGGTCCTCTCGCGTGACGTGGGTCGGGGGCGCTCGGGTGCGGGTGCTGTCTGCAACACCCGCACCCGAGCGTCAGACCGGTTCGTGCAGGAAGGTCACTTCGCGAGCGTGACGTTCTTCAGATCCACGTATCCCAGCGGGGAGACGAAGAAGTTCTGCACCTTGTCGGAGTACGCCCAGCCGTAGGGCACGTAGTACATCAGCGCCAGCGAGGAGTCCTTCGCCACGTCGGCCTGGATCTGCTTGTAGATCTCGCCGCGCTTGGCGGTGTCGTTCTCCTGCTGAGCCTGCGTGTTGAGCTCGACGATCGCGGGGTTGTCGTAGTTGGTGTACGCCGACTTGAGGCCGCCCTTGGGATCGAGCGCCGCCGTGGTCCACTGGTCCGCATCCGGGATGTCCATCGTCCATCCGCCGATGGCGATGTCGTAGTCCGTGGCGAACCGGCGCGCCTTCTGCGCGGTCGCCTCCAGCTGCTCGATCTCGAGCGTGATGCCGAGCTCCTTGAGCTGGTTCTGCAGGATCTGAGCGATGTTGGCCTCGGTCGCGTCACCGGACTTGATGAGCATCGTCGTGGTGAAGCCGTTCGGCACGCTGGATGCGGCGAGCTCCTCCTTGGCCTTGGCCAGGTCGAACACGGGGCCCTTGTTGTCCGGGTTGTAGAACGGCACGCCCTTGGGGATGATCGAGTTCGCCGGTTCGCCGTTGCCGTAGAGCACCGCGGAGATGAGAGCCTCGCGGTCGAGGGCGTAGGCGATGGCGAGCCGCACGTGCGGGTCGTCCAGCGGCGGGCGGGCGACGTTCATGCCCACGTAGCGGACCTCTGTCGACGGGAACGCGGTGGCGGTGATGCCGGGGGTGTTGGACATCTCCTCCCAGGCCGACCAGTCGGTGATCTGCTCGGCATGGATCTCGCCGCTCTTGAGCGCCAGCTTGCGGGTGTTCGCGTCGGGCATGACGCGCCACGTGATGGAGTCGAGCGTCGGGACGCCCTTCTGCCAGTAGTTCGGGTTCTTCACGACGGTCGCGTGGTCGCCCTTGACCCATTCCTTGAACATGAACGGACCGGTCGCGACCGGCGCGTTGTAGAACTCTTCCTTCGTCTTGCCGCCGTAGTTCTCCGGGAGGATCGCGTTGGAGAACATCGACAGGTCGGCGACGAACGGCGCCCAGGGGTGCTTGAGCGTGAACTTCACCGTGGTGTCGTCCACGACCGTCACCGTGTCGATGGCGAGGTTGACGAAGCCCCAGCCGCCCTCTCCCGCGCCGGCGGTGTCGGCGTCGATCGAGAACTTCACGTCCTTCGCCGTCATGGGAGTGCCGTCGCTGAACGTGACGTCGTCACGCAGCTTCACGGTGTAGGTGAGGCCGTCATCCGAGATCTCCGGCATGTCGGCGGCCAGCAGCGGTTCGAGCGTCTGCCCGTCCTTCGTGGTCTCGTACAGCGACTCGCCGATCTGCTGGAAGATCGAGATCGAGTAGTTCTCGAAGTCGGTGTTCGTGTTGTCGAGCGTCGAGCCCTCGCCATCGCGGCCGATGACGAGGTCGCCCCCGCTGGCGGCCTCCGGTTCCTTGTTCGGCTCGCCGGTCGTCCCGCCGCACGCGGTGAGTGCCACCGTCATCAGCAGAGCGACTGCGCCTGTCACCATTGTCCTGCGCATGCTGTTCCCTTCGTGAAACGATCTTTCTGTTCTGTACCTAACGATACATATCTGATTGAAATTCAAAGTCTTGTATCTTTTGAAACCATATGACTCCTAGGTTGCCGTGTCGAGAGCGAGTCAGGGCGCCGATGTAACGTTTAGGTAACGCGGACGCCTCCACCTCCACAATCCGATGCCTGCGATGAGGAGGCCGCCCAGTGCGGCGACGAGCATCCCGCCCTGCCAGCCATGGGCGTCCAGCCCCATGCCCGCCACGGGCCCGCCGAGCGCGTTGCCGAGGATCGTCGCGGTGCCGAGCCAGCTCATCGCCTCGCCGCGATGCGCGGACGGCACGATCCGCGAGACCTCGTTGGACACGCTGATGACGACCGGGGCGGAGAACGCCCCCGTGATCGTGATGAGGACCGCGAACCACCCGATGCCCGGCGAGGGCAGGACGAGCAGTGCCGACAGGCCGAGCGCCGCGAGCATGATCACCGCCCTCGGCGGTCTCCGCAGGATCCCGTACACGAAGCCGCCGACGAGCGAGCCGAATCCCCACAGGGCGAGGGCCCACCCCACCGCGTCCGTGCTGTTCCAGCCGCGCATGGCCGCCACGATGCTCAGGCTCTGGCCGCTGAGGGTGAAGTTGCCGGCGAAGCCGATCACCAGCAGCATGATCACCGATGGGCCGAGCCAGCTCGGGACGACGCTGCGCCACCATCGCCCCGATGCCTCGAGGACCGGCACGGGGGCCTCATCGCCGGCCCTGTGCAGCGGCGGGTTGACGACCCAGATCGCCGCGCACGCGGCCACGGCGCACATCTGGAAGGCGAACAGCACGATCGACGTCGGCAGGACGGACGCCAGGGCCACCCCGATGATCGGGCCGACGATGTACGTGATGTCGGACAGGATGCCGTCGAGCGCCATCGCGCTGTTGCGCTGGTGCACCTCGCTGTTGCCGATGAGCACCGACCGCGTGATCGCGAACGTCGGGACGGCGAACAGCCCCGCGATCGCGGCGAGCGGCAGAAGCACCCAGTAGCCCGCCCACGGGGCGACGATCCAGCAGAGGGGCACGACGATGAGCGACGGGAGGATGGATCTGCGCAGGCCCAGCCGGTCGAGCCGCCGTCCGCGGTACGGGCCCGAGATCCCCAGGCACACCGCCTGCACGCCGGTGACCAGCCCGGCCATCGCATAGCTCTGATCCAGCGGCCCGACGACGTGCAGCGTCAGGACGACGTTGGCGGCCCACATCGGCGTGCGCGAGAACAGCGTGAGGATGAACATGTCCCGCACGGCAGGGATGCGCAGCAGGTCTCCGTATGCGGTCATGTCCGCACCGATCGCCGTGCACGGGATGGAGCGCGCGTGCGCCGCCGGGCGGCGCCGCCGCTCAGCGGCGCGACGCGATCCATTGCCCGACGGCGGCGGAGGCGACGGACACGGGGACCGCCCCGTTGGAGATGACGGCCCAGTGGAAGCCGGGAAGGTCGAACGCGGTCCCGAGCTCCTGTTGTGCGTGGGCACGCATCCGCAGGATCTCACGCTTGCCGACGCCGTACGCGCAGCACTGCCCGGGCCAGGCGATGTAGCGGTCGACCTCGTGCACGACATGGTCGAGCGTGGTCGCGGTGTACTCGAACATGAGGTCGATGGCCCGCTGACGGCTCCAGCCCATCGCGTGCATGCCGGTGTCCACCACCATCCGGCACGCACGCAGCGCCTGGAACGAGAGCCGCCCCAAGCGGGCGAAGACGTCGCTGTAGAGCCCGAGCTCGTCCGCGAGCTGCTCGGTGTAGAGACCCCAGCCCTCGTTGAACCCGCACACCTCGGCATCGAGGTGACGCCGGTAGCGCGGGACGTCGAGCAGCTGCGAGGTCGCGAGCTGCAGGTGGTGCCCGGGGACCGACTCGTGGAAGGAGAGTGCCTCGTACTCGTAGCGATAGCGCGACGTCGGATCCGCGGTGGCGAGGCACTGCGCCCCGTTGCGGCTGCCGTCCGCCGCCGGGGGGCGGTAATAGGCCATGGCGCTGTTGGCCGATTCCGCCGCGGTCAGTTCGACGATGTCGCACGGGCCGACCGGGAAGTCCGTGGGGAAGTAGCGCGGCAGGGCCTCCTCGGCCCGGCGCAGAGCGCCTTCGGCGATGTCGACGAGCTGCTGACGGGACGTCGCGCGCAGCTGCGGATCCGACCGGAGTCGCTCCTGGATCGCAGCCCGGTCCGTGATGCCGAACGCCTGGTTGCCGATGTCGCTCCACAGCTGGTCCAGCTCGCGCAGCGCCTCCCAGCCCAGCTCGTGGACGCGCTCCGCGGAGAGGTCGGTGGTGGTGTGCTTCGCCAGCTCGTCGGCGTACGCCTCCTCCCCGCCCTTCATCCAGCACACGCCGGCCTTCTCGTCGGGTCTCGCAACGGGCGCGGCCTCGCGGTCGAGCAGGACGGCAAGCTCCTCCAGCGCAGGGAAGACCTCCGCCGCGAGGGCTTCGGCACGACCACGCCAGGGCTCACCGGCGGGACTCGACACGGGTCGGAGGAGCGTGCCGTCCGAGCCGCCCGCGGCCTCCGAGCGCAACTGCTGGGCGGCGTTGCGCACGCCGACGGCCGCCGGGGTCCGTCCGGAGGCGATCTCCTGGCGATAGCGCTCCCCGAGCTGGCCGAGATACTCCGGCAGGGCGGCGAGGCGGTCCAGGTACTGCTGCGCACCGGACTCCTCGGTGACCGTCGTGGCGGCGAGCGCCTGGAGCAGCGTGCCCTGCCTGCTCACATATCCCTTGCCGGAGATGTTCGCCGCCCACAGCGAGTGCTGGGCGTCCGTCTCCGCACCGCGGGCGAGGGCGATCAGCACCTCACGGTCGACGGCGTCGACCGCATCGAGCGTCGACGGGTCCACCTTCTCGGCCTGTTCACGCACCGACGCGAAGACCGCACGGGCCGCGTCCGAGGTCTCGGCGGTCGGCGAGCCGAGCAGCCCGTCGAACTCCGTGAGCCCGAGGAGCGTCGCGTTGAAGGGGTCGTACCGGTGCTTCGCCTCGAAGTACTTCTCACCGAGGGCTGCGAGCGTGTCGTTCATGGGTCTCCTGATCTCCGTGTCCGAGAGGGGTGAGGTCGTGATCTCAGCGGGGGCCTGCCGCGGAGGCGTGGCAGTCGCCGGCGGTCATCAGCGCGGCGACGCGATCCATCTCGTTGCCGACGATCATGAGCCCCTCGTCGACGCCCATGCCGGGCTTGGCGAGCACCTGGTCGGCTCCGCAGGCCATGGCGATGTGGACGCTGACCCGTGCCGAGACGTCGGTCTCGTTGCAGGTGCCGCCGCAGAACGCGCCGACGCCTCCGCGGCGGGCGAGCAGCAGCGCTTCGGCGGTGTTGCCGACGCCTCCGAGATCGGGGGTCTTGACCTGGATCATGTCCGCGGCGCCCGCGGCGACGAACGCGCGGATGTCGTCGAGGGTGTTGCACCATTCGTCCGCGACGATCTCGACCTCGATGCCGCGCTCGCGCAGGAGCCGCCGCAGCCGTGTGCCTGCGGCGATCTGCCCCTCGCGGCTTCCGGCGTTCACGGGATGCTCGACCCGCAGCGCGAACAGGCCCGCGCGCTCCTTCAGGCGACCGAGGTACGTCGTGACGCGGTCGAGGTCGCCGTCGAAGATCATTCCCAGCGTGCCGTAGACGTCGACGTGGATCACGGGGCGGTACGCGGCCTCCCCCAGCTTTCCGATGCGCTCGGCGACCCACCCGACGTAGTCGAGGAGAAGCCCGCCGTCACGGCCGAGCTTGTCGTCCACCGCGTTGATGAGGCCGTGCGGCAGCACGTCGACGCGCTTCATGATCATCTTGTCGACGTGGGCGTACCGCTCGTCGCCGCTCTGGGCGTAGAGGGGCACGGGGCCGATCTCGACGCCGGTGTCGTACTCGTCGCGGATCACCTCGGCCATCGTCCGCCGCTGCACCTGCGCGGTCGCGTCGAGAAGCGCCTGGGAGATGCCGTAACGCAGCGGGATGGACAGCTCCATCGCGTCGACGGACTCGGCGATCGCGCGGAACTCGGAGACGTCCGCCCCGACGAGGCGCGGACGCAGCGTGCTCTCCAGCTCGGACAGGACCGACGGCGACGTCATCACCGCGCCCCGGCCCCCGACTCCCGCGTACTGGACCTCGGCGCAGTCCCCGAGGGCGATCCGACCGTCGTCGAGCACCAGCATGATCGAGACCGCGGTCCCGGGTTCGCGGATGCTCGTGAAGCCCGCGGTCCTCGGCACACCCGCGTACAGGAAGCCGTCGCGCGCGGCGCCTTCGCCGATCGCCGCCTGATCGTCACGGTAGAAGCCCGAGCGGGTGGCGACGGCGATGAGGTCATGGACTTTCATCCGGGTGTTCCTTCCACGGTCCTGCGGAGAGCAGCCGAACGGGATCGGAGGCGACGGTCGACGAGAGCCGGGTCTGCGGCGCTGCGTCTCTTCGCGTCGAACGACGTTGTTCTGCTTCAGTGCATTGTATTCAGTCGACTGTAGCGCGTAC
>JBASAE010000449.1:0-6170 GCA_049654285.1 Microbacterium sp. | reverse complement strand
CGATCGGGATGCCCGGGGGAGGGCCTGGATCGGCTACGGGGTCGCCGTCGCGCTGTGCGGCACGTTCTTCCTGTACCTCCTGCTGATGCCGGTCGTGCACCTGACGGTGCTGCTCGTGAGCGGGGAGAGCGGGCGCAGGAGCCTGCGCCGCTGGTGGACCGCGATGGCGGTCGGGGGAGTGCTGTCCCTGCCGATCGTCGTCATATCGCAGTTCGAGAAGGGGCAGATCGGCTTCCTCGCCGTCCGGAACTACGTCACGCCCTCGGGCGTCTTCGTGACGCCGTGGTTCGTGCACCTCGCGCCGGCGCTGGTGCTGTGGCCGCTCGTGCTCGCCGGCGTGGTGGCCGTCGGCCGGGAGTGGCGTCGGGGGAGTGCGCGCGGCCGGGCCTTCCTTCCGCTGGTCGCCTGGCTGGTGTTCCCCGCGCTGGCGCTGCTGCTCATCCATGTGCTGATCACCCCGACCTACAACCCGCGCTACCTCTCCTTCTGCCTGGGCGCCGTGGCGATCCTCGTCGCCGGCGGGGTGTGGGCGTTCGTGGACCTCGCCCGCCGCATCGGCGGGCGGACCGCCGTGGGGATCGTCACGGTGCTGCTGGTCGCTGCGGGATCCGTGGGCATCGTGCCCGAGCTCGTGCACGAGCGCACCCCGTTCGCGAAGGACGGCGGGGCGGACTTCCGGTTCGCGGCCGACGACATCGGCGCGCGGGCGAACCCCGGGGACACCGTGCTGTTCGGCACCGGAGGACGTCCGTCGCGTGCGCCGAGGCTCGCGTATCGGCTGTATCCCGACCGGTTCGCCGGTCTCAGCGATCCGCAGCTGATCACGTCCTACGACCGCACCTCGGGACTGTGGGACCGGCTCGCCACGGTCTCCGAGATCGCCCACGAGCTCGACGGACACACCGTCTGGCTGATCGAGGACGACCAGACCGGCAGCGCCGCGGACGACCTGCGGGCGCTGACCTCGGCCGGCTACACCCAGATCGATCGCACCGTCATCCATCGCAGCATCGTCTACGAGTTCCAGAAGGGATCCCGCCCATGACCGAGAGCACCATCGTGGTCCTGCCCACGTACAACGAGATCGACTCCCTGCCGCTCGTGGTCGCGCGGCTGCGGAAAGCCGTCCCTGCGGCGCACATCCTCATCGTCGACGACGCATCGCCGGACGGCACGGGAGAGCTCGCCGATCTGATGGCCGCGCGGATCGCCGAGGTCCACGTGCTGCACCGTGCCGGGAAGCAGGGGCTCGGCCCGGCCTACATCGCGGGCTTCGCCGAGGCACTGGCGCTCGGGTTCGAGGTGGTCGTGCAGTCGGATGCCGATGGCTCGCACCGCCCCGAGGATCTTCCGCGCATGCTCTCGGCGCTCGGTGCGGCGGACGTCGTGATCGGCTCGCGATGGACGTCCGGGGGAGCGGTGGAGCGCTGGTCGATGCACCGCTACCTGCTCTCGCGGGCGGGAAGCCTGTACGCCGGGTGGATGCTGGGTCTGCGGCAGAAGGACGTGACCGGCGGCTATCGGGCGTTCCGCGCCGACGCGCTGCGGGAGATCGATCCCGCACGGGTGAGCAGCCGCGGATACTGCTTCCAGATCGAGATGCTGGACCGGGCGGTGCACGGCGGGTGCCGGGTCGTCGAGGTCCCGATCACGTTCGACGACCGGCTGCATGGCGAGTCGAAGATGTCGGGGCGGATCATCGTCGAGGCGTTGCGTCAGGTGACCCGCTGGGGGATCGAACGCAGGCGGGGGCGAGCGCCCCGGCGCGAGTCCGCGGCCGTGGCCGAGACGCCGGAGGACGTGCATGTCTGATCTCGGGCGGCGGCCCGATGCGGCGCGCCGGCACGCTCCGGCAGGACGGTGGGCGCGCCTGCGGCTGCTGACCGCGCAGCTGGCGAAGTTCGGCGTCGTCGGCGGCCTCGGGTTCGTCGTCGACGTCGGAGTGTTCAATCTGCTGCTCCTGCATCCCGCCGCGGTCCCGGCCTGGCCGATGGTCGCGAAGACCGTGTCCACGGGGCTCGCGATCCTGGTGAACTGGATGGGCAACCGGCTCTGGACGTTCCGTGAGCACCGCCGGGCCGACACGGTGCGCGAGGGGGTGGAGTTCTTCCTCGCCAGCATCCTGGGGAGCAGTGTGTCGCTGCTGTGTCTCGGGGTGTCGCACTACCTGCTGCAGCTGACCAGCACGTTCGACGACAACATGTCGGCGAACGTGGTGGGGCTCCTGCTCGGCTCGGCGGTTCGGTTCGTCGCGTACCGCTGGTGGGTGTTCGCGGAGCCCGGTCAGTCGGCCGGCGAGAGCGGCAGGGTGAGCGTGACCGTGGCACCCTCACCCGGGCGGTTGTCGAGGCTCGCGCCGCCGCCGGCGAGCGCGGAGAGCCTGGCGACGATGGCGAGGCCCAGCCCGCCGCCGGAGTAGGCGGGGGACGGGCCGCGCACGAACCTCTCGAAAGCATGATCGGCGACTCCGGGGTCGAAGCCCCCGGCATCGTCGGCGACCGAGAGCACGAGGTCGTCGCCCTCGCGGCGCAGGGCGACCAGGATGTGCACAGGGCGTCCCGCGGCGGCTCCGACCGCGTTGTCGACGAGGTTCTCGACGACGCGGCCGAAGTCGTCGACGCCGATGGACGCCGTTGCCGCAGAGCCGCCCGCCTCGACCTCGAAATCGAGGTCGACCTGCGGCGCCTGATCGGAGAGCCGGAGCCGGATCCGGTCGATCCGCGCGGTGAGCTCCGCGGCGAGCGCGACGGGATCGGCGGTGCTGCGAGTGCCGGCGGCATCGAGGCGCGACAGCTGCAGCAGCGCATCGGCGACTCGGCTCAGGCGGGCCACGGTCGCACGGGCATCCGCCAGCAGCGCGGGATCCGAGGCATCCACGAGGGCGAGCTGGGCCTGCAGCACGGCGAGCGGATTGCGCAGCTCGTGACTCGCGTCTGAGACCATCTGCCGCTCGCGGTCTGAGGAAGCCCGCATCCGTTCCAGCAGCTCGTTCAGGGTGCCGGCGAGCGCGTTCAGCTCGTCGCGGGCGGGACCCACCGGGAGCAGGTCCCCGCGGTCGGCGACCGCGAGGGTCTCCGCGCTCCGGCGCAGCCTCTCCACCGGACGCAGCGCCGCGCCCGACACGAACCAGGAGCCGAGGGCGAAGACCAGGGCACCGACCGCCAGGATCACCAGCAGCAATCTTGTGACGCCGGAGAGCACGTCATCGCCGATGTCCATGTCGCGAGTGGCGACCACGTTCCAGGTGCCCTGCGCGGTGTCGATCGGATCGACGTAGATGTAGAAGGTCGCGGCTCCGGCGCTCAGGTCGTGCAGCCCGGGGCCGAGGGCGATGATCTCGTCGAGACGGTCCTTCAGGCCGTCCGGCAGCGTGTCCATGCGCACGGTCCCCTGGGCGTCGACGATCGCGACGTGCTGTTTGCTCCCGGGTTTCTCGAAGTGCTCGCCGGGGTCCTCGCCGATCACGCCGCGGTAGACCTCGGTGATGCCGTGCAGCACCGCGCGCTCCTTCGCCTCGACGATGGCCGTGCTCTGCGCGTAGACCGCGATCGCGGCGGCGAGCAGCAGGAGCACCGCGACCACCGTCGACCCGATCGTGATCCGCGCGCGCAGCGAGAGTCGGGAGAGCATCACCGCGCCCCTGCCTCCGCCGCGGCGTCCCCCGGCGCGATGTGGAAGCCGACGCCGCGCACCGTCTCGATCTGGACGGTCGAGCCGACCGAGGCGAGTTTGCGGCGCAGGTATCCGACGTACTGGTCGACGACGTTGGGCTGGAAATGCGTCGAGCCCCAGACCTCGGTGAGGATGTCCTCGCGGGTGAGGGTGCGTTCGTTCTCGATGAGGGTGCGCAGCAGATCGGCCTCACGACGGCTGAGCAGCAGCTCGCGCTCCCCGACGACGATCACGCCGCGGTCGGTGGCGAGCACCAGGTCGCCGTAGGGGATCCGGGCGGCGCTGAGCGTCTCGCGACGGCGGATCGCCCGTAGCCGGGCGAACAGCTCCGCGAAGTCGAAGGGCTTGATGAGGTAGTCGTCGGCTCCGACGTCGAGGCCGCGCACCCGGTCGTCGATCGCGTCGCGGGCGGTGAGCAGGAGGATGCCGAGGGCGGCGTCGCCCTGCCGCAGGCGACGGCAGAGCTCGAACCCGTTCATGCCGGGCATGTTGACGTCGATGACGGCGAGCTCGAAGCTCTCATCGGCCGCGAGCGTCAGAGCGGCGATCCCGTCGGTGGCCGTGACGGCCTCGTAGCCGTCGCGCTGCAGGTTGCGGGCGATGAGATCCGCGAGGTGCGGCTCATCGTCGACGACGAGGACCCGAGTTGTCACAGCGGGAGTCTACGTCAGCCGGCTCGGCGGGTTGCGGATGTCCCCCGCACGCGCTCATCGTTCAGTGCACGAAGAGCAGCAGGACGGCGACCACGATGAACAGGGATCCGAACACGGAGTTCAGGATGCGCTGTCCGCGCGCGGTGCCTGTGAATCGGCGGAACGACTTCGCGGCAGCAGCGTAGAAGAGCCACATCACCACGACGTCGACGGCCATGACGGTTCCGACGAGGATCAGGTACTGCGCCAGGGGATCCTGGTCGAGCCGGATGAACTGCGGCACGAAGGCCAGGAAGAACACGACCGACTTGGGGTTGAGCATGTTGACCCAGAGCCCGCGCCGGAACATCGACCATCCGCCCTCGCGGGTCCGTGTGTCGACCTTGCCGTTCTCGTCCGCCTGCGGCCGCGCGAGGATCAGCCGGATGCCGAGGACGACCAGATACGCGACGCCCAGGTAGCGGATGATCTCGAACAGGACCGGCGAGCGGGCGACGAGCAGGCCGAGTCCGGCCGCGACGATCACGACGTGCACGATCAGACCCGCCTGCTGTCCGGCCACGCCCCAGAGGGAGCGACGCCAGCCCTGGTTCAGCGCGTTGGCCATCGTGTTGATCGCCCCGGCTCCCGGGGTGAGGCTGATCACGATGCACGCCACCAGCAGAGAGAGCCAGACCGTCAGTGCCACCCGCACAGTGTAGGGCCGATGTCGGAGGGGGTCCTTATGTTCGAGGTGAAAGGAGACGACATGACCCGCATCGCCGAACGCCCCGACGTCCTTCCCGTCCCCGACCTGCCCTGGTCTGCTCCCGTGCTCGCGCGCGGGCCGGAGAGGCTGCAGCGCGCGGGCGATCACCTGTGGCGGGTGATCGATGCGGCGGGCGGCATCCGGGGCCATCTGCGCGTCATCGCCGACCCGCTCGGCGTCCGGTACCGCGCCGAGCGGCTGCAGCGCGCCACCGGTGCGTTCCTCCTCGTCGGCGAGTTCTGGTGCCCCGACGACGCGGTCGCGGCGCTGAGGTTCTGAGGTCTCGCTGGGTGCCCCCTGCAGGATTCGAACCTGCGACCCACAGATTAGAAGGCTGTCGCTCTATCCACTGAGCTAAGGAGGCGCTCGTCCCAGGCTACCGCCCCGGGGAAGCGAAACGCCCCATCATTAGGATGGTCATATGACTTCTTCGGCTGAGAACGACCGGCTCGTCTGGATCGACTGCGAGATGACGGGCCTCGATCTTTCGGTCGACGAGCTCGTCGAGATCGCCGTCGTGGTCACCGATTTCACCCTGGAGCCGTTGGATCCCGGTCTCAGCATCGTCATCAAGCCCGGCGAGGCGTCGCTCGCGCACATGAACGACTTCGTCACCGAGATGCATCGCACCTCGGGCCTGCTCGAAGAGATCCCCGCCGGCATCCCGCTCGCCGAGGCACAGCGGCAGACGCTCGATTACATCCGGCGGTTCGTGCCGCAGGAGCGCAAGGCGCCTCTGGCCGGGAACACCATCGGCACCGACCGGATGTTCCTCGCGAAGTACATGCCCGATCTCGATCAGTACCTGCACTACCGCAACGTCGATGTGTCGAGCATCAAGGAGCTGGCCCGGCGCTGGTACCCGCGGACGTTCTTCCAGGCGCCGGCGAAGGACGGCGGACACCGTGCACTCGCCGACATCCTGGAGTCGATCCGCGAGCTGCGGTACTACCGCGAAGCGGTGTTCGTCGCGGATCCGGGGCCGACCAGTGACGAGGCGCGCGACATCGCCGCGCGCACCGTTTCGGAGTTCACCGCCCACGTGTAATACACTTGAGCGGTTGCCTGCTGACGCGGGCACATGGTGGGTATAGCTC
>JBASAE010000448.1:0-4557 GCA_049654285.1 Microbacterium sp. | reverse complement strand
CAGCGGGTAGTAGATCATCGGCTTGTCATAGACCGGCACCAGCTGCTTCGACACGCCCAGCGTGATCGGGTGCAGCCGCGTCCCCGAACCCCCAGCGAGGATGATCCCCTTCATGAGTACCAGCGTGGCACAGGTCGGGGGTGGAGCTGCAGTCGGCGGGAGGATTCACCTGGACCGATCGCGGTCCTGTGGTGTCAACCGGCGTCGCCGTCCCGCCTCGGCGGCGGCGGACAGCACCATGCCGACGCAGGCGCCCGCGGTGTTGGCGATGATGTCGTAGACGCTCGGGGTGCGGCCGGCGAGCAGCACGGCCTGCACGGACTCGATCGTCACCGTCACGAGGAAGGCGATGGGCAGCACGAGATGGCGGTGTCGGACCAGCAGGGTGGTGAGCAGCCAGCCCAGCGGGACGAACAGCGCGATGTTCGCGGCGAACTCGAGGCGGGAGTAAGTGAGCAGCGGGATGTGCGCGATGATCTTCGACAGGATGCCGGAGACGCCCTTGTCGACGTGTTGCGGCCAGAACGCGATCAGCGCAAGGACCACAGCGTAGGCGATCAGCCAGGTCGACACCCGGCGCCAGCGGGATGCCGGCGGGGGAGCGTCTACGAACTCCATCTCGTGCAGGCCGTGCACGCCCAGCTCGTTCAGGGCGCTGTCGAGACGCGGGTCGCCCTCCGGGCGCCGGGGTGGAGGCGGCGGCCCCAGCTTCGGCCGTGGTGGCGAAGCCGGGGCCTGCTGCAGCTCAGGACGGTCAGAGGGCAAGGCGCTCTCGGACGACGTCGGCGATACGGTCGGCGTGGCGCTGGGCATCTTCGGCGTCGGCCGCCTCGACCATCACGCGCACCAGCGGCTCGGTGCCGGAGGCGCGCAGCAGCACGCGTCCGGTGTCGCCCAGGGCCTGCTCGCACTCGCCGACGGCGGCGCTGAGCGCCGCATCGTCGACGCGGGTCTTGTCGACGCCCTTGACGTTGATCAGCACCTGCGGGTAGACGGTCATGATCGATGCCAGCTCGGCGAGGGCCTTCCCGGTGCGCGCCATCTCGGCCACCAGGTGCAGGCCGGTGAGCACGCCGTCGCCGGTGGTCGCGAACTCGCTCATGATCACGTGACCGGACTGCTCGCCGCCGAGGGAGTACCCCCCGGCATTCATGTCCTCGAGGACGTAGCGGTCGCCGACGGCCGTCTGACGCACGGTGATGCCGTGCTCGCGCATGGCGATGTGCAGGCCGAGGTTGCTCATCACGGTCGCGACGAGGGTGTCGCCTCGGAGCTTGCCGCGCTGCTTCATCGACACGGCGAGGATGGCCATGATCTGGTCGCCGTCGACGATGTTCCCGTCGGCATCGATGGCCAGGCAGCGGTCGGCGTCGCCGTCGTGCGCGATGCCGACGTCGGCGCCCGTGCGGATGACCTCGGCGGCGAGCTTCTCAAGGTGGGTCGATCCGACGCCGTCGTTGATGTTGATTCCGTCGGGATCGGCGCCGATCACGGTGACCTTGGCGCCGGCCGAGCGGAACGCCTCGGGCGATGCGCCGGAGGCCGCGCCGTTGGCGCAGTCGAGCACGACGTGCAGTCCGTTCAGCCGGTGCGGCAGCGAGGCGAGCAGGTGCAGCACGTATCGGTCCTCGGCGTCGGCGAAACGGCGGACCCGGCCGACCTCGGCGCCGGTGGGCTGCAGCTTCGGGCCGCCCATGGCCTCTTCGATGCGCTCTTCCACGGCATCCGGCAGCTTCACTCCGCCGCGGGCGAAGATCTTGATGCCGTTGTCGGGAGCCGGGTTGTGCGACGCCGAGATCATCACGCCGAAGTCGGCGTCGATGTCGGAGATGAGGAACGCGGCCGCGGGCGTCGGCAGGGTGCCGGCGTCGAGCACGTCGACCCCGGACGAGGACAGACCGGCTTCGACGGCCGCGCTGAGGAAGTGCCCCGAGATGCGCGGGTCGCGAGCGACCACCGCGGTGAGCCGCTTGCCGGCGTTCCTGCGCGCCTCGGCGATACGGCCCTGGCCCAGGACGACCGCGGTCGCCTGGGCCAGGTGGAGTGCAAGATCGGCGGTGAGGGTCTCGCCGTTGGCGAGGCCCCGCACGCCGTCTGTTCCGAACAGTGCCATGGAAGGAACTGTACGGATCAGCGCTTCGAGTACTGAGGAGCCTTGCGGGCCTTCTTGAGACCGGCCTTCTTACGCTCGATGACGCGGGCGTCGCGCGAGAGGAAGCCGGCCTTCTTCAGGGTCGGGCGGTTGTTCTCGACGTCGATCTCGTTGAGCGCGCGGGCGATGCCCAGGCGCAGAGCGCCGGCCTGGCCCGAGTCGCCGCCGCCCGAGATGCGGGCGATCACGTCGTAGGCCCCAGTGAGGCCCAGCACGGTGAACGGGTCGGTGATCAGCTGCTGGTGCAGCTTGTTCGGGAAGTAGTCCTCGAGGGTACGGCCGTTGACCGTGATGACGCCCGAGCCGGGGATGACGCGCACGCGGGCGATGGCCTGCTTGCGGCGGCCCACGGCCGCGCCGGAGACGTTCAGCACGCGGGGCGCGGCGGTCTCGGCGACCTCGGACTCAGGGGTCGAGGTGGTGTAGTTCTGCGGGAATTCGGTGGTGTCCTGGATGTCAGCCACGAGTATGTCCTTAGTGTGAAAGGGGCGCTTACTGGGCGACCTGGTCGAGGGTGTAGGGCGTGGGCTGCTGTGCGGCGTGCGGGTGCTCGGCACCGGCGTACACCTTGAGCTTGTGCAGCTGCTGTGCACCCAGCTTGTTCTTGGGGAGCATGCCGCGCACGGCCTTCTCCACCGCGCGGACCGGGTTCTTCTCGAGCAGCTCGGAGTACGAGACGGCCTTCAGGCCGCCCGGGTAGCCGGAGTGGCGGTAGGCCATCTTCTTCTCGAGCTTCTGGCCGGTGAGGGCCACCTTGTCGGCGTTGACGATGATGACGAAGTCACCGGTGTCGACGTGGTTGGCGAAGGTGGCCTTGTGCTTGCCGCGCAGGAGTGCGGCGGCGTGCGAGGCGAGACGGCCGAGGACCACGTCGGTGGCGTCGATGACGACCCAGTCACGCTGGATCTCGCCCGTCTTGGGGGTGTAAGTGCGCGTCACAATAGTGCTGCTTTCTTAGGATTCGAACGGAGAGGTTCGTGAATCCCGCTCCGGGGTGGTTCCGCCTCCGCCCGGTTGTTGAGCGAGCGAAGCGAGACGAAACACGCCAGTGGAGGGCTCACGTTCGTCGTACCTGTCTCCTGGACGTGCCAGAGGGCGGGTACCAAAGGGATAGCTTACGGCATCGGGCGTTTCCGCGCCAATCCTCAGGGGGAGGGGGCTGTGCACCCGGGCGTGCTGATGTCGACCGGTGTCGGCCGCACCATGGGGGTGTGCCAGACCTCGAGGGGACCGTAGGGGGCGCCGGCCCCCTCATAGGTCGCCGCGACGACGGCCGATTCTCCGGGCCCGGTCCAGACGTTGACCTTCACGGCATTGCGGCCCAGGTGGGGCAGAGCGGTGACGGAGACCGGCGATCCGTTGACCGTGACCTCCTTCAGCGAGGCGCCGACGGGGCCGTAGATGACGAGGTCCGTCGAGATGATGCCCTTGGGGAAGTACTGTCCGGAGGAGACATAGAGCGGCAGATCGGGGACGGCTTCCTTCGTGAGGACGTTGGTGAGGGTCGCCGATGCGGTGAACTGCGCGGCATCCGGCGCCTGGCACTGTGTCGATGATGCGTTGACGTCGAGCTGCAGATAGTAGTCGAGCTTTCCGGCGGTGATGTCGTCGACATAGACGCCCATGACGGTCTGCTCCGCGTCGGTCGCGGGCAGCGTTCCCCCGACACGCGTGCCCGCGATGACAGCGGCTTCCTCCGGGGCACTGGGGGAGTACATCAGACGTCCCTCGCCCGCGGCTTGAGCGAGGGCGCCCAAGAGGGCTTTCGGATCGGATGCTCCGTGCAGCAGGGCATCGAAGACCGACGCCGCTGCGGCGGCGAAGAAGGCGTCCTGCTCCTCGGGGACGGGGTACCTCGCGTACACCTCGCTGAGCAGCAGCGACACGGCGTTGTCGGCGGTGAGGGTGTCGCCGGTCGCCAGGGTCACGGGGCCGGTGGCCTTGAGCAGATAGCTGAGCGCCACGGGATCGAAGGAGGCGACGCCGTCGATCTTCCCGCCGAACGACTCCGCCCAGAATGCTCGAACGAGAGCGGCGGTCTCGCTGAAGTCGGGCGTGAGCGTGGTGTCCATCACGAAGCGACCGATCTTGTCGCCGTACAGTGCCTCGGTCTGGGGGTCCAACGGCATGACCGGCGTGGTGCGGCTCTGTCCGGGCGCGAAATCGCTCGACGACGCCTGCTGGACGAGTGAGATCTTCCCGTTCTCGGCGCTGAGCAGTGCGATGGCGGCGGGGTTTCCGCCGGTGCCGCGGGACTCGGCGTTGTTCTGGAAGATGAGCAGGTAGTCGCGTGGGCCTTCCGAGCCGAGCGCCTTCGGCAGCAGCGTGAGTGCGTTGTGTGCAGGCTCGAGCAGCGGCTCGATCTGGTCGAGCGCG
This sequence comes from Microbacterium sp., assembly GCA_049654285.1. Lineage (GTDB taxonomy): Bacteria > Actinomycetota > Actinomycetes > Actinomycetales > Microbacteriaceae > Microbacterium. Next base: position 29 of record JBASAE010000448.1, on the reverse strand, counting down.
CCGTCGATCTTGGTGACGCCCTCGGCGAC
>JBASAE010000447.1:0-3177 GCA_049654285.1 Microbacterium sp. | reverse complement strand
CCGGCGACTCGATCACCGTCGCCCCCGCCCTGACGCTGACGGACCGCGAGTACCAGAACCTGCGTGACATCGGCATCGACATCATCCGCGCCGTCGGCGTGGACACCGGCGGCTGCAACATCCAGTTCGCCGTCGACCCCGCCACCGGCCGGGTGATCGTCATCGAGATGAACCCGCGGGTCTCCCGTTCATCGGCCCTGGCCTCGAAGGCCACCGGCTTCCCGATCGCGAAGCTCGCCGCCAAGCTCGCGCTCGGCTACCGGCTCGACGAGATCACGAACGACATCACCGGGGCGACGCCGGCGAGCTTCGAGCCGACCATCGACTACATCGTGGTCAAGGTGCCCCGGTTCGCGTTCGAGAAGTTCCCCGCCGCCGACCCGACGCTGACCACCACCATGAAGTCGGTCGGCGAGGCGATGGCGATCGGCCGCAACTACACGACCGCGCTGCAGAAGGCGCTCCGTTCGCTCGAGAAGCGCGGCAGCTCGTTCCACTGGGGAGACGAGCCGCGCTCGGTGTCCGAGCTGCTGGATATCTCGAGGACGCCGACCGAGGAGCGCCTGGTCGTGCTGCAGCAGGCGCTGCGGAAGGGGGCGACGATCGAGCAGGCCTTCGAGGCGACGAAGATCGACCCCTGGTTCATCGACCAGATGGTCCTGATCAACGAGGTGGCGGAAGTCGTCGCCACGGCGTCCGAGCTGGATGCCGACGTCATCCGGCACGCGAAGGAGCACGGGTTCTCGGACGCGCAGCTCGCCGACCTGCGGGGGATCTCCGAGGCCGAGGTCCGCGGCGTCCGGCACGGTCTGGGCATCCGCCCCGTGTTCAAGACGGTGGACACCTGTGCGGGGGAGTTCCCCGCGCTCACGCCCTACCACTACTCCAGCTATGACCTCGAGACCGAGGTCACCCCGTCCGACCGCACCAAGGTGGTCATCATCGGCTCGGGACCGAACCGGATCGGACAGGGTGTCGAGTTCGACTACTCGTGCGTGCACGCCTCCTTCGCGCTGTCGGATGCCGGGTACGAGACCGTCATGGTCAACTGCAACCCGGAGACGGTCTCGACCGACTACGACACCAGCGACCGGCTCTACTTCGAGCCGCTGACGCTGGAGGACGTGCTGGAGGTGCTCGACGCGGAGGCCGCGAGCGGGAGGATCCTCGGCGTGGTCTGCCAGCTCGGCGGTCAGACCCCGCTCGGACTCGCGAAGGGCATCGAGGCGGCCGGCTACACCGTGCTCGGCACCAGCCCCGCGGCGATCGACCTCGCCGAGGAGCGGGAGCTGTTCTCCCGGCTGCTGGATGCCGCCGGGCTGATCGCACCGCGCAACGGCACCGCGATCGACGTCGACGGCGCGGTCGCCGTGGCCGAGGAGATCGGCTATCCGGTGCTGGTGCGTCCGAGCTTCGTGCTCGGCGGGCGCGGGATGGAGATCGTGTACGACACCGCCGCACTCCGGGACTACTTCGTCCGCACCGCGGGCGAGGTGATCATCGAGGAGGGCAAGCCGCTGCTGGTGGACCGCTTCCTCGACGACGCGATCGAGATCGACGTGGACGCGCTCTACGACGGCACCGACCTGTTCATCGGCGGCGTGATGGAACATCTCGAGGAGGCCGGCATCCACTCCGGCGACTCGAGCTGCACCCTGCCGCCGGTGTCTCTCGGCCGCACCGAGATCGACCGCGTCCGCACGGCGACCCTGGCGATCGCCGAGGGCGTCGGCGTGCGCGGGCTGCTCAACGTGCAGTTCGCGGTCAGCGCCGGAGTGCTGTACGTGATCGAGGCCAACCCGCGGGCGAGCCGCACGGTCCCGTTCGTGTCGAAGGCGCTGGGCATCCCGATGGCGAAGGCCGCCAGCCGCATCATGGCCGGTGCCACGATCGCCGAACTGCGGGCCGAGGGGCTGCTGCCCGAGCAGGACGGCTCCCGCATCCCGCTGGACTCGCCCGTGGCCGTCAAGGAGGCGGTGCTCCCGTTCAAGCGGTTCCGGACCGCCGAAGGGCGCACGGTCGACTCCGTGCTCGGGCCGGAGATGCGCTCCACCGGCGAGGTGATGGGCATCGACCGTGACTTCCCGACCGCGTTCGCGAAGAGCCAGGCCGCAGCCTACGGGGGAACGCCGACCACGGGCACGGTGTTCATCTCGGTCGCGGACTCCGCCAAGCGCGCCGTGATCCTCCCGGCGCACCGGCTGCACCAGCTGGGCTTCCGGATCCTGGCGACCGAGGGCACCGGGGAGATCCTCTCCCGGAACGGCATCCCGGCCCTGGTGGTGGCCAAGGTGGGCGAGACGCAGCAGAGCGGTGCGACGAACATCGTCGACCTCATCAACGAGGGCGAGATCGACATCGTCGTGAACGTCCCCGACGGGGGAGCCGCCCGCGCCGACGGCTACGAGATCCGGGCAGCGGCGGTCGCGGCCGACAAGGCGCTGTTCACCACGATCGCGACTCTCGGCGCCGCGGTGAGCGGGCTGGACGCCACGGGCGAGGGCTTCTCGGTGCGCAGCCTGCAGGAGTACGCGGCGGACAGGGAGAGCGCCGCATGAGCGCGCTGGACGCCACGGGCGAGGGATTCCCCACGCGCAGCGCGCCGGGGCGACCCACGGATCGCAGGGCGGTGGCATGACCGAGAACGCCGGTGTCTGGTTCGGCGCGCGACTGCGTGCCGCGCTCGATGCGCACGGCCCGCTGTGCGTCGGCATCGACCCGCACGCGGCACTGCTCGACGCCTGGGGGCTCGGGCAGGACGCGGCGGGGGTGCGCGAGTTCGGGTTGCGCGTCGTGGACGCCGCCGTCGGACGGGTCGGCGTCGTGAAGCCCCAGGTGGCCTTCTTCGAGCGGTTCGGGTCCCGCGGGTTCGCCGCCCTGGAAGAGGTCCAGTCGGCGGCTCGGGACGCCGGTCTGATCGTGATCGCGGATGCCAAACGGGGTGACATCGGAACCACGATGGCCGGCTACGCCTCGGCGTGGCTGCAGGCCGGCGCACCGCTCGAGGCCGATGCGCTCACGGTCAGCCCCTACCTCGGACCGGACTCCCTGCGCGAGACCCTGACGACGGCGATCCGCGCCGGGAAGGGGCTCTTCGTGCTCTCGGCGACCAGCAACCCCGAGGCGCCCGCCCTGCAGGCCGCGCACACGGTCGATCTCGCCGCGACCGACGACCAG
>JBASAE010000446.1:0-2467 GCA_049654285.1 Microbacterium sp. | reverse complement strand
GACCACGACGGCGCGGCGGCCGCGGCATTCGCGGCGATCTGCGCGACCTCGGTGCCGGTCATGACGCCGCCGCCACGGTCCGGGCCCGATGCGCCCTGCTGCGGGCGAGGTAGTCGTCGAGCGTCTCTATCCCGAACTCCTCGAGGATGGCCGCCGCCGTGAGCTCGGGCGACTCTGCGGTGATCAGCACCGAGCCGAGCCGGCCCGGGTCGTGGATGGAGACGGCGTCCCGGTACTTCCGCTTGGCAGCGGCGAGCTTGTCCTCGTTGTCGTCGAGATGCGCGACGGCGAAGTCGAGGTTGATGGTTCTGGTGACCTCGGGGAAGTAGTTCGTGCTCTCCGCGATCGTCTCGCCCAACGGAGAGACGATCGCGCTGGGCGCCGGCGGGCGGATGGCGGCGGCGAGGTACGCGCGCAAGGAGTAGGCCCAGTAGTTCTGCATGAGCGAGCCGTGGTACTCCGAGCTGAACACGACCAGCTCGACCCCGCGATCCCGGTAGGCGTGACGCAGCTCGTCGAAGTTCAGGTCGAAGCAGATCGCCGTGGCGACACGACCGAAGTCGAGGTCGATGACCGGTGCATCCGTCCCGTAGTCCAGCCCGTTCTCCTCGTGCTCGCGGATGACCAGGTGGTTCTTGTCATACCCTCCGACGACGGTGCCGGTGCGATCGATGTACTCGGTGCGGTTGCGGGCGAACCCGTCGCCGATCTGCTGTGCCGAGTAGGCGATGTTGCAGGAGTTCGAGCGGGCGATCTCCGACAGGACGTCCCGTACGCGGGTGCCCCGCAGACGGAAGTAGTCGCGCTGTCGATCCGAGCCGAAGGTCGTGATCAGCGGGCGATCCGCGGCCTCGGGGAGGACGATGAGGTCCGGGCTGTGGGGGAGCACGGCGTCGATGCGGTCGACCCAGTGGGCGATCTCGGCCTGGACCGCGTCCTCGAGGGGGACGTCGCGGCCGAGCGGCAGGGCCGCGGCGGTCAGGCAGCTCAGGGTCACGTGTCTGGACATGGACTCCTCATCTCAGTGGGGGCGGGTCGGGCAGGATGACACGGTCGTGGTCGACGACCCGGGCGCCGTCGCGGTACACGGCGACGACCTCGCCCAGACGGTGCTCGACGTCCGCGCCGTCGAGCACCGTCAGGTCGGCGCGCAGGCCCGGAACGAGCCGGCCGACCTCCGCGCTCAGGCCTATCGCATCGGCGGCGAGACCGGTCACTGTCGTCACCGCCTCCGCCGGCGTGAGTCCGAGCGCGACGACGGCGGCGCGGATCGTGTCGGTGAAGCGTCGGAACGGGGTGAAGCGCACACCGGCGTCGCTGGCGACGACGACGGGCAGCCCGGCTGCGCGCACGTCCCTCGCCCAGGCGAAGTCCTCGGCGAGGCTTCCGGTGGGGGAGGTGGCACGTGCGTCGTGAGCCTCCTGGGCCGTGAATCCGGTCGCATCGGGCAGCATGGCACGAGCGATCCCGGCCAGGGTGATGACGACGGTCGAGGAGCCGGCCCGCAGCGCGGCCACGAGATCGGCCGACGGCGCCGGCCGTCCCTCGCCGTCGCGCCACAGGCAGTGCTCGAGCGTGTCGACGCCGGCTGCGATGCAGCGGCGGATCGCCTCGGCGTTCTGCGAATGAGCGGCGACCCGACGGCCGGCGGCATGCGCCAGCCGCACCGCGTCTCCGATCGCCGCCGCGCTGAACTGCGCCGTGAGCGGGTCGGACTCCCGCGTCATGTTCCCGCCGCTGGACATGATCTTGACCGCGTCGGCGCCGCCGTCGAGGAGCGCCCGCACCCGGTCGCGGACCTCCGCATCGCTGTCGGCGACGTTGCCGCACCAGTTGAGATGTCCGTTCCTCGTGGTCAGCGGGGCACCTGCGGTGAGGATCCGCGGTCCGGGGAGGAGGCCGTGCGCGACCGCATCCCGGATGTCTCTGACGATCCACCGCGTGTCGCCGAGGTCACGGACGGTGGTGACGCCGCCCAGCAGGCACTCCGCGGCGTTGCGCGCTCCGGTCGCCGCCAGCGCGGCATCGGTCGCCTCGACGAAGCGACGCCGGGTGCGCTCGTGGTCGGTGTCGCAGGAGAACAGCAGATGCACGTGGGCGTCGATGAAGCCCGGCGCGATGGTCACGGCTCCCAGCCCCTCGCTGCGTCGGCGCTGTCCGGGATCGAGATCCCGTGCGGGGACGACTCCGACGATCCGGCCGTCGTCACCTATGCCGACCGCGGCGTCGGCCATGACGGTGCCGTCCCCGATGATGACGGTGTCGGCGCGCAGCCAGCGGTCAGGCATGATCGACGCTCCCGGTGAAGACGCGGGTGAAGTTCTCCCGCCAGATGAGATCGGCGTCATCGCTCGAGCGACCGCCGAGCACGGCGGCGAGCGGCTCGAAGGCCGTCTCGAAGGGAGCGTTCTGCACGCACAGCGGCCAGTCGCTGGCCCAGAGCAGCCGCTCTGGGCCGTAGGCCTCC
>JBASAE010000445.1:0-3247 GCA_049654285.1 Microbacterium sp. | reverse complement strand
ATCCTGTCTACTTGTCTGAGGACTTGTGTTAGATTCTACGCATGTTCCTCATGGGATCCCTTCTTCTTCGCCGCCACGGCGGGGCTTAGCCGGACCGGCTCCCCGCCGTGGAGCCGCTGCTGCGCCGGTCGCCCGATCAGAAGAAGAAAGCACTCGACATGACGACGACCCCCTTCCCGCGCCTGTCCACGCCCGCAGGCCCGGTTCCCACGCAGGCGCCCGCATGGAACCGGCAACGACACTCGCAGATGCCCTCGCACCGCTACACCGACGTCTTCTCGCGCGTGGACGTCCCTCTCACGGATCGCGCATGGCCGTCCCGCCGCCTGAGCACCGCGCCGCTGTGGGTGCCGGTCGACCTGCGCGACGGCAACCAGGCGTTGGCCGAGCCGATGGACCCCGCCCGCAAGCAACGTTTCTTCGAGCTGATGGTGGCGATGGGCTACAAGGAGATCGAGGTCGGCTACCCCTCCGCCTCGCAGACCGACTACGACTTCGTGCGGCGGATCGCCGAGGGCGGCATCGCCCCGGAGGACGTGACGATCGTGGTGTTCACCCCGGCCCGACGTGACCTCATCGAACGCACGGTCGCGTCGATCCGGGGCATCGCGAACCCGGTCGTGATCCACCTGTACGCCGCGACCGCGCCCGTCTGGCGCGAGGTCGTGCTCGGCCACGGCCGGGAGGAGCTGAAGCAGCTGATCCTCGCCGGCGGCCGGGACGTGCGCGATCTCGCCGGCGACCTGTCCCATGTCCGGTTCGAGTTCAGCCCGGAGGTGTTCACCCTCACCGAGCCCGACTATGTGCTCGACGTGTGCGACGCGATGACGACGCTGTGGGATGCCTCGCCCGAGCGCCCGGTGATCCTGAACCTCCCCGCGACGGTCGAGGTCGCGACGCCCAACGTGTACGCAGATCAGATCGAGTACATGCACCGGAACCTCGCTCGCCGCGACGCGGTGATCCTGTCGGTGCATCCGCACAACGATCGCGGCACCGGCGTCGCCTGCGCCGAGCTCGCTCTGCTCGCCGGCGCGCAGCGGATCGAGGGCTGTCTCTTCGGCAACGGCGAGCGCACCGGCAACGTCGACCTGGTCACCCTGGCCCTGAACCTGCACGCGCAGGGCGTCGACCCGATGATCGACTTCTCCGACATCGACCAGATCCGTCGCACCGTGGAGCACTGCAACCGCATCGAGGTGCATCCACGGCATCCGTATGTCGGGGAGCTGGTGCACACCGCGTTCAGCGGCACCCACCAGGATGCGATCAGGAAGGGCTTCGCCGAGCATCGCGCCCGAGCCGTCGCGGACGGCCGCACGGAGCGGGAGACCGCCTGGCGCGTGCCCTATCTGCCGATCGATCCGGCCGATCTGGGCCGCAGCTACGAGGCGGTGATCCGGGTGAACTCGCAGTCGGGCAAGGGCGGCATCGCCTACCTCCTCGAGACGGAGTACGGCATCGACCTGCCCCGCAGGCTGCAGGTCGATCTCGCCCGCCACGTGCAGCGACACGCGGACGCCACAGGACGCGAGCTCACCGCCGCCGAGCTGTGGAAGGTGTTCGAGCAGACCTATCTGGACCCCGCGTCGGACGTCGATCCCGAGATCGCCGACATGGTCGCCGCGGTCGCGACGGCGCGGCAGGAGAGCGTGGATGACTGAGGTGCTGCGGCTGGACCGCGTCGACGTCGTCCGATCGGCGCGGCTGATCCTCGACGGCGTCGACCTCACCGTGAACGCGGGAGAGCACTGGGCGCTGCTCGGGCCGAACGGGGCGGGCAAGAGCACGATCCTGAGCATGTGCGGCGCCCAGGAGCATCCGACGCGCGGCACCGTGCACGTGCTCGGGCAGCAGCTGGGACGGGTGGAGATCCGCAGGCTGCGGGAGTCGATCGGCCACGTCGACCCCCGGCATCCGTTGCGCTCCGCGCTCACCGTGCGACAGGTCGTGCTCACCGGCGCGACCGGGACCACTGAGCTCATGCCGCGCTGGGAGCCCTCCCGGGAGATCCTGGACCGCGCCGATCTCCTCATCGACCTGCTCGGCCTCGACGCCCTGACCGACGCCACCTGGCCCACGATGTCGCAGGGCGAGCGGGGCAGGACGCTGATCGCCAGGGCGCTCGTCACCGATCCGCCGCTGCTGCTGCTCGATGAGCCCTCGACGGGCTTGGACGTCGCCGCACGGGAGAGGTTCCTCGAGACCGTCGACCATCTGCACCGCTCGCAGCCGGAGCTCGCGACGATCCTCGTCACCCACCACCTCGAGGAGTTGCCCGAGACGACGACCCACGCGGCGCTCGTCTCCCACGGTCGGGTGCGGGCGGCCGGCGACGCGCGGGAGGTGCTCACGACCGAACGGGTGAGCCAGAGCTTCGAGCATCCGATCAGGATCGACTACCACGACGGACGCTGGCAGGCCCGCGCCCTCCGCGAGCCCGTCGGAGGGAGGTGATCCATGACCGCGGCCGTCCCGAGGCGATGTCGGAGGGGCGTCGTAACGTGAGACCCGACGGCGGACGAGCCGCCCCGAGGAGGAACACCATGGACTGGAAGATCGAGCTCATCTTCGTGCCGGTGACGGACGTCGACCGTGCGAAGGACTTCTACGTGAGGATCGGATTCCACGCCGACCACGATCAGACGCCGTTCGAGGGGCTGCGCTTCGTGCAGTTGACCCCGCCCGGCTCAGCGTGCTCCATCGCGTTCGGCACCGGACTCGGCATCGATCTGGAGCCGGGGCAGCAGAACACGATCCAGGTGGTCGTCCCCGACGCCGACGAGGCCCTCGCCCACCTGCGGGCGCTGGGCGTCGAGGCGGAGGGTGTCGACGAGCAGTCCTGGGGCCGCTTCGTGACCTTCGCCGACCCGGACGGCAACCGCTGGACCCTGCAGCAGCTGCCCGCCCGCGGCTGAACGCCCCCGGGGACGAGGATCAGAGCAGGTCGTCGTCGTTCCGCGCCCCCGGCTGCCGCCGACGGACGAGGAGCAGGATGAGGCTGAGCACGAAGACCACCGCGCCGGCGACCATCAGGATGTAGCCGACGAGATGCACGTCGATCCATGTGACCTCGATGCGTAACGCGTACTCGAGGATCGCGCCGATGACGAAGAGGACGATGCCGGTTCCGATGCCCATGAGGTGTACCTCCGTTTCGTGGCCGGATACCGCGTTCTCCCACCGTAGGTCGCACACCTCCACGCCTCCTGGCAGAGCATTCGGAGGAAAGAAGGAGGAGGCCGGG
>JBASAE010000444.1:0-3524 GCA_049654285.1 Microbacterium sp. | reverse complement strand
GTCTACGAGGCCGTGTCCGTGGGCACGCCGGTGCTGCTGCGGGACGCCGGGATCGCGCGCGATCTGCCGGAGGGCATGCGGCTGCTGGCCGCGGATGACGGCGTGGCCGCGTTCTCGGCGCTGATCCGGGCCTTCGTCGCCGCACCGCCGGTGCGCACCACCCCGACGGACGCCTTCGCGCAGAGCCGGCTCACCGGGCGGATGCTGGAGCTGTACGCGCTCGCGCAGGACGCACACGCCGTGCGCGTGCGGGGCGTGCCGACGCAGGACGGCCGCCGTGTCGCGTGACGTCGCGCGGATGCGAGGGGCGGATGGAGCCCTGGTGTTCGCCTACGGCCCCGAAGAGGGGCGGCGCCTGATCGCCGTGCACGGGTTCCGCGGCACGCATTTCGGGCTGGAGCCTCTCGCCGTGGCCCTGGGGCGGCGCGGTTTCCGCGTGCTGGTCCCCGATCTGCCGGGATGCGGGCAGTCGCCGCCGCTTCCTGGCCGGCACGACGCCGCCGGGTACGGCGCCTGGCTGCGTGAGCTCGCCGCGCAGAGCGGCGCGGAGCTGCTGCTGGGCCATTCCTTCGGCTCGGTGATCGTGGGGGCGGCGTTGTCCGGTTCGGACGCCTCGCAGGCCGCCGTGCTGGTGAATCCGATCGTCGCGCCGCCGCTCGAAGGTCCGCAGCGGGTGGCGACCGCGGCGGCCCGGCTGTTCTACGCCGCGGCGGCGGGCCTTCCGAGCAGACTGGGCCGCACGCTGCTCGGAAGCCGCACGATCGCCGCCGCCGCGGGCACGCTGATGACGACCACGAGCGATTCCGCGCTACGCCGCTGGATCCGCACGCAGCACCGTGCGCAGGCCGCCGCGTTCGCCTCCCCCGACGTGGTGCTGCAGAGCTACCGGGCGTCCGTCTCCACCACGGTGGGCGACTACCGCTGGGACACCCCGGTGCTGGTGATCGACGGCGGTCGCGACCCGCTCTCGCCACCGCTGCGGGCCGGTGCGCTGCGGGCATCCGTCGCGCATCGACACTTCCCCGACCACGGTCATCTGCTCCCCTACGAGGCTCCCACGCAGGTCGCCGAGGCGATCGCCACCTGGTCCCCCGACCCATCGGGGCCATCGACCGGACACACCGGGCTGGCACCGGGCGCCGCGCGTCTGAACGCCTGAACGACAGGACGTCTGAACGTCAGGACGCCGCGGAGCGCAGCGCCTCCAGCACCGACGCGGCTTCAGCGGCCCCGTCGACGGTCACCACGAAGATCGCGCCGTTCGTCCGGGTGATCTGCAACGCCTCGCCTGTGCGCAGCACGACCCCGCGACGCCCGTCGAGCGCCAGCCGCCACCCCCAGCCGCCGAACTCGCCGAACGGGTTCAGCTCGACGACCTCGACCTTCGCGACCTCTGCCAGCGGGATGCGGAGGTTCGGCCAGCCGGCCAACGAGCGCACGCGCAGTCCGTCGGCGTTCACCCGCACCCGGAAGGCGAGGGTCGTGCCGACCAGCACGACGAGCAGCAGGCACGAGCCCAGCATGATCCATGACGCCGCGCCGCGCGGTTCGCTCGCGAGCACCAGAACCGTCAGGCAGAGCACGAGGAACGAGAGAACACCGAGGACGACCCGCCCGGGGCGGGAGACGGACACCGTGCCGAACCAGGCGGCGCGCTCCGTCGGCGTCAGCGGCAGCGCGCTCGGCGCGCTCGTCTCGGGGTGCGGGGGCTCGACCCGCGGCTGCAGGAACCAGCCGACGACAGCGAGTGCGGCCATCACGCCGAACCCGAGGAACGTCCAGGACGTGATGTCGGGCGCATCGGCGGCGTCGGCGAGCCCGCGCTGCACTCCGGCGACGATCACCGACAGCATCGCCATGAAGCAGGCGACCCCGAGGTTCACCGCTCCCAGCAGCCGTGAGGTCACCCACCACGGCGCCTGCCCGCGGTTCGGCTGCATCCGGCTCGCGGCCAGGGCGATCCCGGCGAACAGCAGCACGACGCCGACGCCGATCAGCGGCGTGATCAGCACGGTCCAGCGCGGGCCGAAGCCGTCGACGCCGTCGCTCCCCCAGTGCATCGCAGCCGGGTCGGGCAGTTCGGGAAGCCAGGCGAGGATGACGACCGCCGACAGCACGAGGACGGCGAGCGGCACGAACACCCCCACGCGGAGGAAGGCGGTTCGGGCTCGGCGGACATCGGCGCTGCGCAGGGTGGGGGTCGTCATTCGTCTCTCGGTTCGGTAGGCAGGGGCGCGCGGGTGCGGGGCTCAGGAGGACCAGGCGATCGCTGTTCCGGCGAGCAGCGCAGCGCGCCGTGTCTGCCGGGGCATCGACACGCCGGCAGGCGTCACTCGGCGTTCCCCGGCGATCCGTTCCCCGGCGATCCCGCGCCGCCCGGTTCCTCCGCGACGACTCCCGGCGTCCCCAGCGAGCCGGCCATGTCGTGCGTTCCCGACGCGCCCTGCGGCATCTGTGCCGCACGCGGCCCGGCGAGCTCGGGCTGGCGGCGGAACTGGCCGGTGAGCAGCAGCACGACCACGATCACGGCGACGACGATCCATCCGGCGATGCCCAGGGCGCTCGACAGGGCGGGATCGGTCCTCGTGCCGGCCAGGTAGAACCAGACGAACATGCCCGCGGAGGCGTTCAGCGCCCCGTGCGCGAACACGGCGGGCCACAGCGACGCCGAGCGCAGGCGCAACCAGCCGAGCAGGACGCCCCAGGCCACGCATCCGCCGACCATGAGCAGCACCCCGGTGACGTCGGTGCGGCCGAAGTTGTAGCCGAGCAGGATGACCGGCGCGTGCCAGAGGCCCCAGATCGCGCCGCTGATCAGCAGCGCGGGCCACGTGCCGTAGCGGCGCAGCGCCGGGACGAGGAATCCGCGCCAGCCGAGCTCCTCGCCGAAGGCGAGGACGGCGTTGATCGTCGCGGCGGCGATCGGGATCATGACCAGCTGCGAGACGATCACCACGATGGCGGGAGGCGCCGGCACTCCTGCGAGGAGGCTCGCCTCCAGCACCTCGGTGAAGCCCGAGAGGTGCGCGAGGTCGAGGGAGATCCATCCGAACGCGCCGGCGACCAGCACGGTCGCGAACACGATGACCGGCGGGGCCAGCCAGCCGAGCACCATCATCCACACCACACGCTTGGCAGGGCGCAGCGGCCACATGCCCAGGAACCGCAGCCGCCCACCGCGCGGGATCGGGCGCAGGATCAGCATCACGAGCAGCACCGCAAGAGCGGGGGTGAACATCATCGCGCTGATCAGGGGCGTCGCGAACGGCTCGGCCAGACCGTTCCCGAGCCACAGCGGCAACGCCACCAGCCAGGCCAGCCCGCAGGCCAGCACGGCATAGGCCACGATCGCGCCGATCCCGACGCGGAGCGGGGTCTCGGGAGAGGCGGGGACGGTGGGGGTCGAAGGTCCGCTCATTTCAGCATCCGTTCTGTTCGTTCGTTCCGTATCGTCATCGCCGGGGTTCGCCCCGATCCTATCGACTCGGCCGGGCGATCACGACCGCGCGGAGGACGACTGGTCC
>JBASAE010000443.1:0-4131 GCA_049654285.1 Microbacterium sp. | reverse complement strand
GCCCTGCAGCGCCTCGCCGGCCGGCAGGTCGTCCCAGGGCAGCCGTGAGACGACTCCCCCCTCCTGATCGATCGCGATCAGCGGAGGCGCGGCGGGGTCGATCACGAGGGCGGCGGTGAGCGCACGCAGATCCTCCTGCGTCGCGGGGATGTTCGCCCCCATGAGGAGGAAGCCGCCCAACCCGCCTGCCATGTACGCCCGCAGCTCGGCGGGATCGGTGCTCGGGATGTGTCCCATCACCACGGTCGCCGCCTGCTGGGCGGTGCTCATCCGTGCGACGGCCTCGGCCGCCGGATCGGGGGTCGGGGTGGGGGTGCTCTCCGGGGTGGCGAGAGGTTCGGGCGTGCGTGCCGGAGCACTCTCCGCGACCTGCGGGGCCGCACACGCCGTCGCGAGGAGCAAGACGGAGAGGAGCAGGACCCCGGCGGAGGCGTGACGACGCATGTGATCAGACTAAAGGGGTCGTGGACCCCGGCCGCCGGTCGCATAGGGTGGAATGCGGAGGTGCGGTCTCATGAGCGATGCGGGGGGCCTGTCGCGGCGTGCACGCACTCGGATCGGCGGGTTCAGCCTGCTCCTCGGCATCCTCGGCACGATCGCGGTCGTGGTGATCGGCTGGTACCAGCTCGCGCCCGCGGACGCGGGCGGGATCGGCGGGGACAGGCTGGTCGATTCCGGCGACTACTACTATCCGTGGGAGAACCCGGCTCCCGTCGCGGCGTCATCGGATGACGGCGGCACGACCTGGCACGGCCGCGGGCAGCAGTACATCCCGCTCGACGGCCTCGACCCGGCGAAGCCCCTCGTCATCGAGTACGACCGCGACGGCCCCGTCTCGGACATCTCGTTCGGCGACGGATCGGGGCGACCGGTCAGCTTCACCACCTACTCGGACGGCCCTTGCTACGTCGTGACGGAGACGACGCAGGGGCGGCTCTGGCTCCGCACCAGGACGACGGAGGCGTGGACGGTCACGGTGCGCCCGGCCGATCTGCCCGATCGCTCCGGCACGGTCAGCGGGGTGGAGGGCGGCGCGTTCCTGTACCGCGGCGGAGCGACGACCGGCCGCCTCTCGCTGATCGGCGACTACAGCGTGTCCGTCGACATCGTCACCGCCGAGGGGGTGCAGAGCGAGCGCCTGCGCAAGTCCGGCTCGATCGCATGGGGCGATGGCGACACCGCGGTGTTCCTCATCGAGGCCTACACCGACACGGCCTGGTCGATCGAGTTCCACGAGCCGGCGCCGCCCGCCACATCGACCCCGACCGTCGGCCCGACGACCGAGCCGACGACCGGATCGGAGCCCACGCCATGAGCGATCCGGCCGCGCAGCGCATCCGCTCCTTCTCCCGCGTCGCATGGATCGTCGGCGCCGTCGCGGTCGCCGTGATCGGGATCGTGACCTTCCCGCCGTTGTACCGTCTGCCCGACGGGCGGATCGTCCCCGACGGCGGTGCGGCCGCCGTCGAGATGGACTACCCCTGGCTGCAGGACTCCCCGATCGAGCTGTCCGCGTCGGACGGCACGATCGCCGGCGATGCGCACGGCGGCTGGCTGAGCATGCCCGCGGATGCGGAGCCGGTCGTGATCACCCTGAGCGGCGCCCCCGACGACGAATACGTCGGCGTCTATCAGGGAGTCACCGGCGAGTACGACGATCGGTACTACTGGCCGACGCGCCTGAACGCGCTGTTCGACGTCGGGGACGCCGTCTACGCGGTCCCTGCCACGGCGGACGACCGGATCTGGTTCGCCAGTCGCAACCGGGACTGGCGTGCGACCGTGGCCCCCGCCGACGCGGAGCAGCTCGACGGCACGGCATCGGGCAGCGGCCCCGCGGTGCTGGAGTACCACGGCGAGGCGCTCAGCGCCCGGTTCACGCACTCCGGCGGAGGCATCCTGCACGTCACGATCGTTTCCGCCGGGGCGACCGAGGTGGCGGTGAACGACGTCGACGAGGTGCGCACCCGGGCCTCCTGGAAGACCGCGGGTACGGTGTTGTTCGTCATCGACTCCTCCGGCGGCGAGTGGACCGTGACGGTGGACGAGTGAGACGGGAACGGACGAGACGGATGAGAGGGAACGGATGACGTTCGCGAAGACCCTGGACGAGGCGTTCAAGGCGCGCCTGCCGATGCTGTACCTGGAGACCGGTGAGGAGGTGCGGGCGATCGAGGCGGTCTCGCAGGCTGCCGCGGCCCAGCGCCACCCGCGCCCGGTGTGGACCTGGACCAGCGCCCTGGGGCTCACGGATCCCGACGGGAAGGCGATCGCGAACACCGCGAACCCGGTGCGCGCGCTGACGCACGTCGCGGGTGTCCAGGATGCCGGGGTCTTCGTCTTCTGCGATCTGCACGCCTATTTCGGCAGCGAGCACCGTCAGGGCGAGCCTCTCGTGGTGCGCACGGTGCGCGAGACGGCGCTCGACTTCCGACACGGCGACGCCTCGCGCGTCCTGGTGCTGATCTCCCCGGTGCGGGTGATCCCGCCCGAGCTCGACGAGGTCACCCACCTGATGGACTTCCCGCTGCCCGACCCCGCGGAGATCCGTGGGCTGCTCGACGAGATGATCGAGCGGAACTCCGCAGGCGAGGGCGCGATCCGCGTCGACGCCGACGCGGAGGTGCGGGAGCAGCTGGTGCACGCGGCCCTGGGGCTGTCGATGGCCGAGGCCGAGAACGCGTTCGCACGGGCGATGGTCGACGACGGCACACTCACCGCCTCGGACGTGCAGGTGGTGCTCGATGAGAAGCGCCAGATCGTCCGTAAGTCGGGACTGCTGGAGTTCATGGACGCCGACATCGACCTCGACGACGTGGGCGGCCTGAACAACCTGAAGCGATGGCTGCGGCGTCGTAGCGGCTCGTGGCTCGCGGGTGCTCGGGAGTACGGGCTGCCGGCGCCGAAGGGCGTGCTGATCACGGGCGTGCCGGGCTGCGGCAAGTCGCTCACGGCGAAGGCGACGGCGGCGAGCTGGGGTCTGCCGCTGCTGCGGCTCGACATCGGCCGGGTGTTCGCGGGGCTCGTCGGCTCCAGCGAGCAGAACCTGCGCACGGCGATCGCGACCGCCGAGGCCGTCGCGCCGTGCATCCTCTGGGTCGATGAGATCGAGAAGGGATTCTCGAACACCTCCGGCAACGGCGACTCGGGCACCTCGGCGCGCGTGTTCGGCACGTTCCTCACTTGGATGCAGGAGAAGAAGCGTCCGGTCTTCGTCGTCGCGACCGCCAACAACATCGACGTGCTGCCGCCGGAGTTCCTGCGCAAGGGACGCTTCGACGAGATCTTCTTCGTGGATCTCCCCACCGCCGCCGAACGTGAGGCGATCTGGAGGCTGCAGCTGGGCGCCCGGGCCGCCGAGGCGAACGGGCTGGCCGCCGTGGCATCCGATGCCGAGGCGATCGCCCGGCTGGTCAAGGCCACGGAGAACCACTCCGGTGCGGAGATCGAGCAGGAGGTCGTCTCGGCGTTGTACGAGGGGTACGGCACCCAGGCGAAGGTGGACGCGGGCATCCTCGAGAGCGCAGTGGCCCAGGCCGTGCCGCTCGCGGTGACGCAGGCCGAGGAGGTCCAGCGCATCCGCGACTGGGCCGCCGAGCGCGCGGTGCGCGCGACCGGCGCGGAGGACCTGGACGCCGCGGAGACCGGCGCCGCCGGGGAGACCTCCGGTGCGCTGTCGGCACGTCGCGGCGGACGCACGGTCGACTACTGACCGCGGGATGGAGGACGCATGGTGAAGCAGCTGATCGTGAGCCTGAGACCGGACGGCACCGTCGCGGCCGAGACCGCGGGCATGGCCGGAGACGAGTGCCTGACGTACATCAGCGCTCTGGAGGATCTGCTCGACGCGACGACGACACAGTCGGCGTTCACCGCGGACTACGCCTCGACGCACGTCGACGCCGGACTCGCGCAGACCCAGCAGGACCGCCGATGATGATCGTCGCCGAGTCGCCCGGGATTCCGGAGCACAGCGCGCTGGGACGCACCGCTCCCCCGGCGGCGTCCGCCGAGAGGCTGCGCTGGTCGCGGTTCCTTCCCGCCACACGCGCAGAGGGGCCGGGACTGCGTGCGGCGATCTGGGTGCAGGGATGCGCGGTGCACTGCCCGGAGTGCTTCAACCCGCACCTG
>JBASAE010000442.1:0-11238 GCA_049654285.1 Microbacterium sp. | reverse complement strand
GGAAGGAACCGTATGGCTATCGAAGATTCCATCAACAACGCGGTGAACCAGGGCAAGGAGTTCATCGACCAGAACAAGGACAAGGTCGAGGCTGCGCTGAAGAGCGAGGAGGCCGAAGGGATCAGCGACAAGATCCTCGACGGTGTCGCGGGTTTCGCGAAGAAGATCGCGCCGGGAGCTTCCGACAAGATCGACGAGGTGCGCGACAACGTCGACAAGGCCGTCGGCAACGAGTGACCTTCTGAGAGGGCGGCGGGATGCTTCGGCATCCCGCCGCTTTTTCGTGCGTAGGCCGAGGCGCGGGTAATCTGGTCTCATCCGCTTGGGGAGCGGATGAGCAACGCCGAACGTCGCTGGGGAGACGCATCTGGAATGAACATCGAAGACTATTGGCGTGTCTTCCGGCGGCATTGGATAGCGATCCTCGCCGCGATGGGGATCATGACACTGCTGTCCTTCGGCGTGAGCATGCTCATGCCGAAGGTGTACACCGCGGATGCCAGCGGCTTCGTCGTCTCGCACAGCGACGGCAGCACCGGGCTCGCCTCGCTCGGCGACTCCTACGCGAAGTCGCGGGCGAAGTCCTATGTCGAGCTGGCGAAGAACCGCAGCGTCGCCGAAGCCGTGATCGCGGATCTCGGCCTCGGGACCACGCCCCAGGCCCTGGTCGGCCACATCTCCGCATCCGTCCCGCTCGACACCGTCACGTTGCGCGTCACCGCACGGGCGTCGACGCCTCAGGGCGCGCAGGACCTGGCGAACGCCTGGATCCGCGCGCTCGCGGTGCAGGTCAACCGGTTGGAGAGCGGTGACATCGCTGACGCCCCGGGTGCGACGGCGGTGCCGTCCGACGGCGGTGACGCGGCCGGCACTGCCGTCGTGCAGCTGGTCCCCAATGACACGGCCGTGCTGCCGTCGTCGCCGTCGTCGCCGAACCTGAAGCTGAATCTGCTGCTGGGCGCATTGATCGGTCTGGCGCTCGGCATCGCCTGGGCCCTGGTGCGCAACTCCCTCGACAAGCGCATCCGCTCCGCCGACGTGGTGGAGGAGACCTACGACGTCTCCGTGATCGGCACGCTTCCGATCGACGACAAGCTCGCGGGCAGCCAGCAGCGACTGATCACGACCTCGAGCGCACGGGCCGACAACGAGCATCTGCGCCTGGCCGAGGCGCTGCGCGAGCTGCGCACCAACATCCAGTTCCTGCACGTCGACAACCCTCCACGGGTGATCGTGCTGACCAGCCCGGTCCCCGGCGACGGCAAGTCCACGGTCGTGGCCAACCTCGCCCTGACGATCGCCGAGTCGGGGAGGCGGGTGATCCTGGTGGACGCCGATCTCCGCCGCCCCACGGTGGCGGGGACATTAGGCCTGCCCGCCTCGGCCGGCTTGACCGATGTCCTGGTGGGGAACGCCGGCATCGGCGACGTGCTGCAGCGTTCGGCGCTGCACCGGGATCTCTACGTCCTTCCGGCCGGCACGGTGCCGCCGAACCCCAGCGAGCTGGTCGGCACGAAGGTGATGCGCGAGCTGTTGCAGACCCTGGCGGAGCACGCCATCGTGCTGGTCGACGCGCCACCGCTGCTGCCGGTCACGGACAGCGCGATCCTCGCCCGGCAGAGCGACGGTGCGATCATCGTGGTGCGCGCGGGAACGACGCACATCGATGAGCTCGGCAAGGCGCTCTCGAACCTCGAGAAGGCCGGCGCACAGGGGCTGGGCGTGGTGATCAACCGCATCCCGTTGCGCGGCCAGGATCGCGGCGGCTACGGCTATTACGGCGGCGGCTACGGGTACGTCGGGGCGACGCCGTTGGGATCTCCGGAGCCCGAGAGCGAGGACGTCGCGGACATCCTGAGGCGGACCGCAGGATGAGCGCGCACTCGTCACACCGCGGCCACCGGATGTCGCAGGGGTCGGTGAGGCAGCCCTCCGCCCCGCTGGCGGAGAGGACACGGGGGTGAACGGCGAACGGGGCATCGGCGG
Source organism: Microbacterium sp. (assembly GCA_049654285.1). Lineage (GTDB taxonomy): Bacteria > Actinomycetota > Actinomycetes > Actinomycetales > Microbacteriaceae > Microbacterium. Next base: position 9,252 of record JBASAE010000442.1, on the reverse strand, counting down.
GTCCCTCACGGAGGCGCAGGCGACCGAACGGGTGTTCGGCGATGTGCGGGTCCGGCTGACCCGGGCCACCGGGGGCGCTCTGCCGCTGCCGGCGGCAGCCGGCATGGTGAGCCTGCACGGGGTTCGTCGCGGACGAGTGGCCCTGAACGGTGGCGGGGCGGGCGAGGTGGCGGCGGGCGGCGCGCTGATCGTCCCTCCGGGGGAGAACGTGACGGTCACGGTGCTGCGTCCGAGCGACCTCGTCTCGATCGCGGTGCCCCCGCTCGAGGGCGTCGTCGTCGGCGAGCCCGGAGTGCGGCTGGCCATGGGCGGGGACGCCCTGCTGGGCGGAGCCCTCGCCTTCGCCGCGGAGATCGTCGCGCCGCCCGGCCGAAGCGCGTCCGCGGCATCGGCTCAGCACATCGAGCTGCTCCTCCGCGACATGGTCGCGCGCATCCTGGCGGCGGAGGGCACACAGAGCACCCCGCCCCCGGTGCAGCACGCCTTCGTCGTGATCATGCGGTCCTACGCCGATGCGGGCCTGTCGTCCCGGCGGATCGCGGAGGACGTCAATCTCTCGGTGCGGCAGCTGGAGCGGCAGTTCCAGGCGCAGGGCACCTCGATCGCAGGGGAGGTGCGCCGGACGCGCATCGCCGCCGCCGCCCGTCTGCTCTCCGATGACGCGATGGCCGCGTTGAGCATCGACCAGATCGCCCGTCGCGTCGGGTTCTCGGGTGGTTCCCCGCTGGCCCGGGCCATGGCGCGCGAGGGCATGCCCGCACCGTCCGCGCTGCGCGCGACCATGCGACGGGCGGGATGAGGGATGTCGCACGCGGCATGCCTCCTCACCGACGTCTCCGCGAATCGCTTCGTACCGTCCGCGGCACAGACCCAACCGTTTGCGACATCTGGGGCCGCGATCACCAGCGACGGCACAGGCCGGATGTTCTCATAGAAGCTCTGGGGGGCGACGTTCGTCGAGCGCCGTAGCTTCTGTGGGAGAAGTCATGGGAGCATCTGTCACTTTCACGTGGGGATGTTGTGAAGAAAAATCTGGGGATCAATCGTCGAGCCGTCCTGAAGGGGGCGGCCTGGAGCGTGCCCGTCGTGGCCGTGGCCGTCGCCGTGCCTGCCCACGCCTCCGTCAGCGGGTGCGATCAGTACACGGCCCATGTCGTCCCGGCTCCGGGCGGCGGCAACAACAAGTACCTGCTGACCCTGACCGTCACGGTGCCGGGCCCGCCGGAGTCCCGGATCGATCTCAACGGCGTCAAGTTCGTGGTGAAGCTGGCGACGGGGCATAGCTTCGACGGCACGACCGGACAGGCGGGCGGGTCCGTCAGCGATGCGAGCACGACCGGGGTCACAGTGACGGGCACCGGGGGAGACGTCACGGGCGTCATGCTCAACAAGGTGAAGGGCGGCACGCCCACCGGTACCGTCGAGTTGACCGTTCCGGGATGCCCGACCGTCGCGGTGCCCTTCTGATCTCGCGCTTCCAGCCGTGCGGGGGCGGGCTCATCCATGCGGATGACCCGCCCCTTCTGCGTGCTGAGTGCCTCCCTCGGCATGACCCCCTGGGGGGTCCCGTCCGAGCCGAGCGCGACAAGGATGATACTGATTGCGACACGACGGTGTCGTGCGGAAAAAGCCAGGGGGACCTCTCGGCTGGAATGAAGACTCCGGAACTCGGAACGCTCGGCGTGCGCGAGGCCGGAGAGACCCGATGCATTGCCACCCCCCGGAGTTGATTCGTGAACACCCGTTCGAGCCTTGACCGTCGTACCGTCCTGAAGGGCGCGGCCTGGAGCGTGCCCGTCGTGGCCGCCGCCGTGGCCGTGCCCGCCTACGCCACCACCGGTGGATGCGGCGACTGTGAGGACTACACCGTCGTCTTCGATCAGATGACCTGCCGTGGCACCGAAGGCGGCGGCAAGCGCGAGCAGATCCTGACGACCTTCCTCATCAAGGACACCTGCGGGAACGTCATCTCGGCCGCCGGGGCAACCGCCGTCGTCACGGCGAGCCCGATGCCGTTCGGATGGATCGGCGCCGACGCCACCGGCCAGTTCACCGATCACAAGGACGGATCGGTGACGATCGCCGGCAACAACCAGACCTACATCGGCATCACCGGCAAGTACGAGGTCGACACCATGCTGTCCTTCGAGGTGACGCTCGCCAGCGGGTGCGTCGTCACCGCCGCGGGGGCCGGAGCGCTCTTCCTGCCGCACGGCGTGCTGCCCTGCCCGTAAACCCGGCAGCCGAAAAGGGCGGGTGTATCCATCCGGATGGCCCGCCCTTTCGCGTACCCTCCGAGCCCGGCACGACGCGCGACACGCCCGGGTTTGCAGGACCGGAATCAGGCATGGCAGAATAGACAGGTTCCACATTCCTGCGCTCTGCGCGGGATCACTGCCAGGGCAGTGCATAGATCGTGCGCCAGCACGGATTCTAGGCCGCGGGCAGCAGAACATCTCCCACCCGAACACGACGAGCATCCGATGCTGTCCGCTGCGGGATGAAAAGAGAACAGTGGTGCGCAAGCGCCAGGCGCGACAGCGCCGACGCGCGTCCAATGCCCCCGGCCACCCGGTCCGGAGAGGTACGACGCCTGAAGAGAGTGAGCAGACAGATGGCGGGACAGAAGATCCGCATTCGCCTGAAGTCGTATGACCACGAGGTCATCGACTCGTCAGCACGGAAGATCGTCGACACCGTGACCCGTGCGGGCGCGACGGTCGTGGGTCCCGTGCCCCTTCCGACGGAGAAGAACGTGATCGCCGTGATCCGTTCGCCGCACAAGTACAAGGACAGCCGCGAGCACTTCGAGATGCGCACCCACAAGCGTCTGATCGACATCGTCGACCCGACGCCCAAGGCTGTCGACTCGCTCATGCGTCTCGACCTCCCGGCCGATGTCAACATCGAGATCAAGCTCTGAGGTCCGACATGGTTGACATCAACAACAAGGTTTCCAAGGGGCTCCTCGGCACCAAGCTCGGCATGACCCAGGTCTGGGACGAGAACGGCAAGATCGTTCCCGTCACCGTGATCGAGATCGCGCCGAACGTGGTCACCCAGGTCCGCACCCCCGAGAAGGACGGCTACAACGCCGTCCAGATCGCCTACGGCCAGATCGACCCCCGCAAGGTCACCCAGCCGCTCGCGAAGCACTTCGAGGCCGCCGGGGTCACCCCGCGCCGCCACGTCACCGAGGTCCGCACCGCAGACGCCGCCGAGTACGCGCTCGGCCAGGAGCTGACGGTCGACGGCACCTTCGAGGCGGGCCAGCTGGTCGACGTCGTCGGCACCAGTAAGGGCAAGGGCACCGCGGGTGTCATGAAGCGCCACAACTTCGCCGGTGTCTCCGCCTCGCACGGTGCGCACCGCAACCACCGCAAGCCCGGTTCGATCGGCGCCTCGGCGACCCCGAGCCGCGTCTTCAAGGGCATGCGCATGGCCGGCCGCATGGGCGGCGAGCGCGTGACCGTCCTCAACCTCACGGTGCACGCCATCGACGCCGAGAAGGGACTCCTGCTCGTCAAGGGCGCCGTCCCCGGTGCTTGCGGCCGCATCGTCTACGTCCGCAACGCAGTGAAGGGTGCCTGAACATGGCTGACTCGACTCTCGCGCTCGACGTCCTGAAGGCCGACGGCAAGAAGGCCGGCTCGATCGAGCTGCCCGCCGAGCTCTTCGACGTCAAGACGAACATCCCGCTGATCCACCAGGTCGTCGTCGCGCAGCTCGCGGCGGCTCGCCAGGGCACGCACTCGACCAAGCGTCGCGGTGAGGTCTCCGGCGCCGGCCGCAAGCCCTTCAAGCAGAAGGGCACGGGCAACGCCCGCCAGGGCTCGATCCGCGCGCCGCACATGACCGGCGGTGGCATCGTGCACGGCCCGAAGCCGCGCGACTACTCGCAGCGCACCCCCAAGAAGATGATCGCCGCCGCCCTGCTGGGCGCGCTGAGCGACCGTTTCCGCGGTGAGCGCCTGCACGCCGTCGAGGGCTTCGGCATCGAGGGCGCCCCGTCGACCAAGGCCGCGGCCCGCCTGCTCGCCGAGGTCACCGGTTCGAAGAACGTGCTCGTCGTCACCGAGCGCTCGGACGAGCTGACCGTGAAGAGCGTCCGCAACCTCGCGGACGTGCACGTGCTCAGCTTCGACCAGCTGAACGCATACGACGTGCTCGTCTCGGACGACATCGTCTTCACCCAGGCCGCTCTGGAGGGCTTCATCGCCTCGAAGACCGGCGCAACCGAGGAGGTCTCGGCATGACCGAGCAGCAGGGCACCCGCTCCGCGGCCTTCAACAAGGACCCGCGCGACATCATCCTGGGCCCGGTGGTCTCTGAGAAGAGCTACGGCCTGATCGACGAGGGCAAGTACACCTTCTTCGTCGACCCGCGCGCCTCGAAGACCGAGATCAAGCTCGCCATCGAGAAGATCTTCGACGTCAAGGTCGCCGCGGTGAACACGATCAACCGCGTCGGCAAGGCCCGCCGCACCCGCTTCGGCACCGGCAAGCGCAAGGACACCAAGCGCGCCATCGTCACGCTGAAGTCCGGCACCATCGACATCTTCACGGCAGTCGGCTGACCGGGGGACAAGGACAGATAATGGCTATTCGCAAGTACAAGCCCACGACCCCGGGTCGCCGCGGTTCGTCGGTGGCCGACTTCGCCGAGATCACTCGATCGACGCCGGAGAAGTCGCTGCTGCGCCCGCTGAGCAAGACCGGCGGTCGCAACAACCAGGGCCGCATCACCACCCGCCACATCGGCGGCGGGCACAAGCGCCAGTACCGCGTCATCGACTTCCGTCGCAATGACAAGGACGGCATCAATGCCAAGGTCGCGCACATCGAGTACGACCCCAACCGCACCGCGCGCATCGCGCTGCTGCACTACTTCGACGGCGAGAAGCGTTACATCCTCGCGCCGGAGAAGCTGAAGCAGGGCGACGTCGTCGAGTCGGGGCCGTCGGCCGACATCAAGCCGGGCAACAACCTGCCGCTGAAGAACATCCCTACCGGTACCGTGATCCACGCGATCGAGCTGCGTCCCGGTGGCGGCGCGAAGATGGCCCGTTCGGCCGGCGCCTCGGTGCGTCTGGTCGCGAAGGACGGCCCGTACGCGCAGCTGCGTCTCCCCTCGGGCGAGATCCGCAACGTCGACGCGCGCTGCCGCGCCACGATCGGCGAGGTCGGCAACGCCGAGCAGTCGAACATCAACTGGGGCAAGGCGGGGCGCAAGCGCTGGAAGGGCGTGCGCCCGACCGTCCGCGGCGTCGCGATGAACCCGGTCGACCACCCGCACGGTGGTGGCGAGGGCAAGACGTCCGGTGGACGTCACCCCGTCTCGCCGTGGGGCCAGGCCGAAGGCCGCACCCGTCACGCCAACAAGGAAAGCGACAAGTACATCGTGCGTCGCCGCAACGCTGGCAAGAAGCGCAAGTAGGAGTAGAGGAAGATGCCACGCAGTCTGAAGAAGGGCCCCTTCGTCGACGAGCACCTGCTTCGCAAGGTGATCGGTCAGAACGAAGCCGGTACGAAGAACGTCATCAAGACCTGGTCGCGCCGGTCGATGATCATCCCCGCCATGCTGGGACACACCATCGCCGTCCACGACGGTCGCAAGCACATCCCCGTGTTCGTGACCGAGACCATGGTCGGCCACAAGCTGGGCGAGTTCGCGCCCACCCGCACCTTCCGCGGCCACGAGAAGGACGACAAGAAGGGCCGTCGCCGCTGACGCGGTGACGCTCTGGAGAGAAACAGAGGAGGAGAACAATGGTGGAATCCATCGCACGCGTCAAGCACATCCGCGTGACCCCTCAGAAGGCTCGTCGTGTCGTCGCGCTCATCAAGGGCAAGCAGGCCCAGGAGGCGCTGGCCATCCTGAAGTTCGCGCAGCAGGGCGCCAGCGAGCCGATCTACAAGCTCGTGCACTCGGCGATCGCGAACGCTCAGGTCAAGGCCGATCGCGACGGCGAGTACCTCGACGAGCAGGATCTGTACGTGAAGAACGCCTACGTGGACGAGGGGACGACGCTCAAGCGTTTCCAGCCCCGCGCCCAGGGTCGTGCATTCCAGATCAAGAAGCGCACGAGCCACATCACGGTCGTGCTGGCGACCCCCGAGGTCGCCGACGCGGCCCCGGCCGCTGAGAAGAAGGCGAGCAAGTAATGGGCCAGAAGGTCAACCCGTACGGCTTCCGCCTCGGCATCACGACCGACCACGTGTCGCGTTGGTTCTCGGACTCGACCAAGCCCGGCCAGCGTTACGCCGACTACGTCGCCGAGGACATCCGGATCCGCAAGCTGCTGCAGACGCAGCTCGACCGCGCCGGCGTCTCGAACATCGAGATCGAGCGCACCCGTGATCGCGTGCGCGTGGACATCCACACGGCACGCCCGGGCATCGTCATCGGCCGCCGCGGCGCCGAGGCCGAGCGCATCCGCGCCGACCTCGAGAAGCTCACCGGCAAGCAGATCCAGCTGAACATCCTCGAGGTCAAGAACCCCGAGGCCGACGCCCAGCTGGTCGCCCAGGGCATCGCCGAGCAGCTCTCCGCCCGCGTGGCGTTCCGCCGCGCGATGCGCAAGGGCCTGCAGGGCGCGCAGCGCGCCGGCGCCAAGGGCATCCGCATCCAGGTCTCCGGCCGTCTCGGCGGCGCGGAGATGAGCCGTTCGGAGTTCTACCGCGAGGGTCGTGTGCCGCTGCACACGCTGCGCGCGAACATCGACTACGGCTTCTACGAGGCCAAGACCACCTTCGGCCGCATCGGTGTGAAGGTCTGGATCTACAAGGGCGATCTCACCAACAAGGAACTCGCACGCGAGCAGGCGAACCAGAAGCCGTCCCGCGACCGTGGCGACCGCCGTGGGCCCCGCGGCGACCGCCGCAACGAGGCCCCCGTCGCAGAAGGAGCGTCTGCCTGATGCTTATTCCCCGCAAGGTCAAGTACCGCAAGCAGCACCACCCGGGCCGTAGTGGCCAGGCCACCGGCGGCACGAAGGTCTCCTTCGGCGAGTTCGGCATCCAGGCGCTCACCCCGGCCTACGTGACGAACCGTCAGATCGAGGCCGCTCGTATCGCGATGACCCGTCACATCAAGCGTGGCGGAAAGGTGTGGATCAACATCTACCCGGACCGTCCGCTGACCAAGAAGCCCGCCGAGACCCGCATGGGCTCGGGCAAGGGCTCGCCCGAGTGGTGGGTCGCCAACGTCAAGCCGGGCCGCGTCCTCTTCGAGGTCGCCGGCGTGAACGAGGAGCTCGCTCGCGAGGCCCTCACCCGGGCAATTCACAAGCTGCCGCTCAAGGCACGCATCATCAAGCGCGAGGAGGGCGACGCGTAATGGCGATCGGCACCAAGGAGCTCGCACCCGCCGAGCTCGACACGTTCGAAGACCAGCGCCTCGTCGAGGAGCTGCGCAAGGCCAAGGAGGAGCTGTTCAACCTCCGTTTCCAGTCGGCCACCGGCCAGCTGGAGAGCCACGGCCGCATCCGCGCCGTCAAGCGCGACATCGCGCGCCTCTACACCGTGATCCGTGAGCGCGAGCTCGGCATCCGTGCGACGCCGGCTCCCGCGGCGGCTCCGGCGAAGAAGGCGTCCAAGGCAAAGGCGAAGAAGGCCGAAGAGGCTGAGGCGCCGAAGGAGGAGGCCGAGTAATGGCTGACAAGAAGGCTACCGAGGCCGCCCCGGCCGCCTCGGCCCCCGAGACCGTCCGCGGTTACCGCAAGGCCCGTCGTGGCTACGTCGTCAGCGACAAGATGGACAAGACCATCGTCGTCGAGGTCGAGGACCGCGTGAAGCACCCGCTGTACGGCAAGGTCATCCGGGTGACGTCGAAGGTCAAGGCGCACGACGAGGACAACACCGCCGGGATCGGCGATCTCGTCCTCATCAACGAGACCCGCCCGCTGAGCGCGACCAAGCGCTGGCGGCTGGTGGAGATTCTGGAGAAGGCCAAGTGATTCAGCAGGAGTCCCGCCTCAAGGTCGCCGACAACACCGGCGCGAAGGAGCTGCTCACGATCCGCGTCCTCGGTGGTTCGCGCCGCCGCTACGCGGGCCTGGGCGACACCATCGTCGCGACGGTCAAGGACGCGATCCCGGGCGGAAACGTCAAGAAGGGCGACGTGGTCAAGGCCGTCATCGTCCGCACCAAGAAGCAGACGCGCCGCGCCGACGGCTCGTACATCAAGTTCGACGAGAACGCCGCCGTCATCCTGAAGAACGACGGGGAGCCCCGTGGCACCCGCATCTTCGGCCCGGTCGGACGTGAGCTTCGCGACAAGAAGTTCATGAAGATCGTCTCGCTCGCCCCGGAGGTCATCTGATCATGGCGAACATCAAGAAGGGCGACCTGGTCCAGGTCATCACCGGCCGCAAGCAGGAGAAGGGCGGTGACCGGGGCAAGCAGGGCAAGGTCCTCGAGGTGCTGGTCGCCGAGAACCGCGTGGTCGTGGAGGGCGTGAACTACGTCACCAAGCACACGCGTGTCGGTCAGACCCAGCGCGGCACCAAGACCGGTGGAATCGAGACCGTCGAGGCCCCGATCCACATCTCGAACGTCGCCCTCGTCGACCCCTCGACCAAGAAGCCGACCCGTGTCGGCCACCGCGTCGAGGAGCAGACCAAGGATGGCGTGAAGCGCACGGTTCGCGTGCGCTACGCGAAGAAGTCAGGTAAGGACATCTGATGGCAGCTACTGACGCTGCGGAGGCTGTCAAGGTGCAGCCCCGCCTGAAGGCGAAGTACAACAACGAGATCAAGAAGGCCCTGCAGGACCAGTTCGGCTACCCGAACGTCATGCAGATCCCCGGCCTGGTCAAGGTCGTCGTCAACACCGGTGTCGGCGAGGCGGCTCGCGACAGCAAGGTGATCGAGGGCGCGGTCGAGGACCTCACCAAGATCACCGGCCAGAAGCCGATCGTCACCAAGGCCCGCAAGTCGATCGCGCAGTTCAAGCTGCGTGAGGGACAGGCCATCGGTGCGCACGTGACGCTTCGCGGCGACCGTGCCTGGGAGTTCCTGGACCGCCTGGTCAACCTCGCGCTGCCCCGCATTCGCGACTTCCGCGGACTCTCGGACCAGCAGTTCGACGGCAACGGCAACTACACCTTCGGCCTCACGGAGCAGAGCGTGTTCCACGAGATCGACCAGGACAAGATCGACCGCGTGCGCGGCTTCGACATCACCGTGGTGACGTCGGCCAAGACGGATGACGAGGGCCGGGCGCTTCTGCGTGCCCTGGGCTTCCCGTTCAA
>JBASAE010000441.1:0-3410 GCA_049654285.1 Microbacterium sp. | reverse complement strand
GCTCGGATGCGCACCGCCGTGCAGCAGGCCCCGGCCCTCGCCGCGGTGGGGCGTGGATGGCGGGCACCGGCCTCGCGCAGGTCGTTCCGGATGCCGTCGCCGAGGCCGACCGGCTGCGCCGCGCCCTGCTCTTCGGCTGAGGACTTCCGCTGCGCGCCCACAGCCCCGCTTTCCACACATAGATGCCGAAATCGGAATACAGAGTTACGCTGGAGGTCGGTCGTCGGGAGGACAACCCCGCGACCGGGCCGCAACAATCGTGAGGAGCCTCCCATGAGAGGGAAGATCGGACTCGTCGTCGGACTCGGCGTGGGTTACGTCCTCGGCACGCGCGCCGGGCGGAAACGGTACGAGCAGATCAAGACGCAGTGGCTGAAGGTGTGGCACCTCGATCCGGTGCAGCAGCAGGTCGGCCGGGTGCAGGACTTCGCCCGGTCGCAGGCGGTCGCCGTGCCGCAGGCGGCGTGGAACGGGCTGGTGAAGGTCCTCCGCAGCACCAGCATCCAGGGCACCCCTGGCCAGAAGCTCGACCAGGTGATCGACGCTGCGAAGAAGGCCGCTGACGAGGCGGTCGACGCGGCGGAGGATGCGGCGGAGGCCGCTGCCCCGGCGAAGAAGGCGCCCGCCGCGAAGAAGGCCCCAGCCCCGGCGAAGAAGGCCCCAGCGGCGAAGCCGGACGAGAAGAACGGCGACTGACGTGGTGCGCGGATTCCCGCGGGATCGCGCGGACGACAGCCTGTTGACCCTGGTCGGAGATCTCCCCGACCTCGTCTCCAACTTGGTCAAGGCCGAGATCGACGCGGCCAAGCGCTGGCTGCAGAAGACCGCGAAGGACGCCGGGATCAGTGGCGCGTGGTTCGCCGTCGCGCTGTTCTTCCTGTTCTGGGCCGTGCCCATGCTGCTGGTGTTCCTGGTCGCCGGGCTGTCGTCGTGGTGGCCGGTCTGGCTCTCGGCGCTCGTGGTGTTCGGCGTGCTGCTGCTCGCCGTCGCCGTGTTCGGTCTGCTCGGCGTGCTGCGATTCCGACGTCTGATCGACCGGGAGAACCCGGCGCAGGCCGTCGCCGAAGACATCCGCATCGTGCGCGAGGGCGGCGGTCCGCGCCGGTCCGCGATCGCGTCCGCGTCACGCCGGGAGGCATCCGATGACGAATTCTGAGCGGTCGCTCGTTCCGGCCGATCTGCCGCGCACCGTCGTCCCGATCGGGATCGACGATCCGGTCCTCGCCGCACGCGCCGAGCTGAAGGCGGCGCTGGCCGCGATCGAGCAGCGCGCCAACTTCCCGCGCCGCATCGAGCAGGCCGCGCAGCGGAAGACGGTGGCCGCGCGCAGGTTCGCGAAGCGCAACCCGGTCGGGGCGGCCGTCGGCGCCGTGGGCGTCGCCGCTGCGGTCGGCGGGCTGGTCTGGCTGATCGCCCGTATCGTGTCGCGCTGAGAGGTCGGCTCCTCCCGGGGACACCTGCACGGCTCGGGGACGCCGGCACGAGTGGATGCCGGATCCGGTCGTGCAGGCGTACCCGGATCGTGCATCCGTGCCCAGGAGGCTCCGCCGCGGCGGCCGGTTCGCCGTACCCCCGCCGAAGGGGCAGACTGGAGGCATGACGGAAGAGAGCGAAGTCACCCCATCCGGATTCACCCTCTGGGCGGTATGGCGACGCGATCCGTCGCTCGAGCCGGTCGACGCCGACGCCACCGAGCTCGAGACGATCGTCGAGCACATCGAGAGCTCCGGTGTCTCGGTGCGCGGCTTCTACGACGTCAGCGGCCTCAAGGCCGACGCCGACCTGATGGTGTGGCTGCACGGCGACACCGCCGAGGAGCTGCAGCGTGCGCTGCGCCGACTGCGTCGCACCGACCTGCTGCGTCCGCTGATCCCGGTGTGGAACGCGATGGGCGTGCACCGCGACGCCGAGTTCAACCGCCAGCACGTGCCCGGATTCCTGCGCGGCATCGCACCGAAGGGCTGGCTCTGCCTGTACCCGTTCGTGCGCAGCCACGACTGGTACCTGCTCCCCGAGGAGGAGCGCCGCACCATGCTCGCCGACCACGGGCGCAAGGGGGCCGCGCACACCGGCGTCCTCGCGAACACGGTCGCGGCGTTCGCCCTCGGCGACTACGAGTGGCTGCTGCCCCTCGAAGCCGATGACGTCACCGAGCTCGTGGACCTGATGCGCGACCTGCGCTACACCGAGGCCCGCCGCCACGTGCGCCTCGAGGTGCCGTTCTACACCGGTCGCCGGCTGCGGCTCGACGAGATCGCAGAGATCTTGCAGTGAGCAGCGACCTCGCACTGACCTCTTCCGCGTCAGCGATCGGACGGCGCGCATGAGCGCCGTCATCCGCCTCGGCACCCGCCGCAGCGCGCTCGCACAGGCGCAGTCGGGCCAGGTCGCGAGGGCGTTGGAGAAGGTCTCCGGCCGCCGGGTCGAGCTCGTCCCGATCGTGTCGGAGGGTGACACGAACCGGGCGTCGCTCTCGCAGATCGGCGGTCAGGGGGTCTTCGCGAATCGGCTGCGCGAAGCGCTCGTCGCGGGCGAATGCGACCTGCTGGTGCACTCGCTCAAGGACCTGCCGACGGCCGAGCCCGAGGGGATCGTGATCGCTGCGACCCCGCCGCGCGCCGACGCCCGCGACGTCGTGATCACCCGCGACGGCACTCCGCTGCACGAGCTGCGAGCCGGCGCCACGGTGGGCACCGGTGCTCCGCGCCGCATCGCGCAGGTGCGTCGCCGCGCTCCGCGGACCTCGGTGGTCGACATCCGCGGCAACGTCGACTCCCGGCTGGAGCGGGTAGAGTCCGGCGAACTGGACGCCGTGATCCTCGCCGCCGCCGGGCTGTCGAGGCTGGGGGCCGACAGCCCGCTGCATCGCGAGGAGCTCGGCCTGGCGGAGTGGCCGACGGCGCCGGGGCAGGGGGCGCTCGCCGTCGAGACGACGACGGACGCATCCGCCGAACTGGCCGGCTGGCTCGCCGCACTCGACGACGATCCCACCCGGATCGCGGTGACGGCCGAGCGGGCGATCCTCGCCGGGCTGGAAGTCGGATGCCAGGCCCCGATGGCCGCCCACGCGGCGCTCGCGGACGGGGCGCTGAGGGTGCGGGCGGTCGTCTACGCGCCGGACGGGGGGCGGCGGATCGCCCTCGACGTCACGGAATCCCTGAACGAGGGGTATATTCGACCCAATGGCAGCGGCAATGGCGCGGATGCTGCCGATGGTGCAGACCCGATGCACGCGGCGCGTGCGTTCGGCATGTCTGTGGCTCATCGGCTGCTCGACATGGGGGCGGCCGACCTCCTTCCGCGAGAGTGATGCTCAATGACTGCTTCCGATACAGAACCGGTGAAGCCGGACAAACCCCTGACCGGGTGGCGGGTGCTGGTGCCCCGCGGCGGCCCGTGGGGGGACGGCG
>JBASAE010000440.1:0-5253 GCA_049654285.1 Microbacterium sp. | reverse complement strand
CAGCACGCGGTGCAGGCGGCCCTCTCGGGCGTGCAGACCATCGAGGGGCTGGTCGCTCCCGCCGGTCGACTGCACGAGCAACGTGACATCGCCTGGGAGGGACTGCGGTCGATCCCCGGGGTGAGCTGCGTGAAGCCGGCCGGTGCGCTCTACGCCTTCCCCCGGCTCGACCCCGAGGTCCACGAGATCCGTGATGATGCGAAGCTCGTCTACGATCTGCTGGTCGCCGAGCACATCCTGCTCGTCCAGGGCACCGGGTTCAACTGGGAGACACCCGACCACCTGCGCGTCGTGACGCTCCCCGAGGCGCGCGTGCTCAGCGAGGCCGTCGAGCGGCTCGGGAACTTCCTGGCGAGCTACCGCCAGTAGCGGGTTCGCTCCGGCGTCCGTCCCGTCCGAGCGACCCCGCGAGGCGGCGGACGCCCGCCACCAGCGCCGAGCGGGGCGCGACGTCGGATATCGGACGGGCGTGAAGGGCGGCCGCATCGGCGCCCCGTTGATCGAGGGGGAGGTAGGCGATGTCGTCGATGCCTGCGAACCGCTGCAGGGTGCGGCGGAGCTGTCCGCGCGCATCGATGCCCAGCGGGCCGGGGCGGACGCGGTTGGCGACGACGGCGATCGGCGTCGAGCCGACGAGATTGCGCAGCTCCGCGTATCCGCGCAGGAACCTGCTCGCGCCGAGCGGGTCGGCGGACGCGATCGCGACGATGAGGTCGGCCTCCCGCAGTGCGGCCGCGGTCGCGGCGTGCCGGGCCGGAGCGGCCAGGTCATAGCCGTCGTCGTCCTCCTCGAGGGACGCCGAGACATCGACCACCGTCTCGTCGGCCCACGCGCGGCAGGCCGAGAGCGTCGTGCGCAGCCTCCCGGCGCCGATCTCCGGCCAGCGACCCGGTCGGCTCAGACCACCGAGCACGTCGACGATCCCCGCCGAGGTCTCCACGCCCGATGCGATGCGCGTGAGCTCGGCGGGGTCGAGGGTGCCGAGCTGGGCCCGACGGCAGGCGGCGGCGAGGCCGGGCGCCTCATCGCCGAGACCGAGCTGAAGGGCCATCGACGGCGCCGTGGTGTCGGCGTCGACCAGTGCGGTGCGCCGGCCGGTCCGGGTCAGCTCGACCGCGAGCTGGATCGCGATCGTGGTGCGTCCCGGAGCACCTTCCGGGCCCCAGACGGCGATCACCCGAGAGGCAGGCGCCTCGTTCCCCGCCAGCGGCGCATCCTCCGCCAGCACGGCGGCGACGCGCCATCCCGGTGCATCGGGCGGCACGGGGGAGGGGAGCCCGTGCCGGGCGAGCAGCCGGCCGTCGCCCTCGCCGATCGGCACGATGCGCACCGCGGCACGATCGCACGCCGTGACGAGGGCGGGGGTGAGAACACGGCGCGAAGGGGCGAGCAGCAGGGCATCCGCATCGTGGAGCAACTCATCGGTCAGTTCGTGCGGAGCGATGACGGCGAGCACACGGAGGCCTTCGAGCTCGAGCTCCTCGGCCAGCCGCGATGCGCGGTCCCCGGGGATCGCGATGACGACGGCGGTCATCGTCCCGGTCCCGCAGGGACGACGGAGAGCGCCGAGCCGCCGGTGATCGCCGCCAGCACCTCGGCGACGGTCGAGCGGTCCACGACGAGCTCGACATCGGTGCGGCCGGTGCCGAGCACGCCGTCCGGAGTCCTGAGACCGGCGACGATCGCGTCGGAGACGAGGATGCGCGGCGCTTCGAAGGTGCGGCCGTCCCCGGCCAGGGGCGCCTGCCACAGCTCGACGACGCTGCCGTCCTCGACCCCGGCGGGAACGGGGGCCGAGCTGCTGACGACGACGGAGGTGGTGCGGGTGGCGTCGGCGTCGGAGACCCCGGAGACCGGGACCAGCTCGCCGCGCTCCAGCGTGCGCATCGCGACCATGCCCTGCTGCAGGTCCTCCGGTCCCAGGTAGTCGTCCGAGAGCGATCCGAGCCCGACCTCGACCACGGTGAAGTCGCCCGCGCCGAGGGGTGAGCCGCGCACGATCGTGCGCTCGGCCTGCAGCACGGGCGTGGTCTGGCGTGCGGACGCGATCAGCAGCCAGACACCCGAGATCGAGACGATCACCAGGACGATGCCGATCAGGAACCTCGCATCGCCGAGGAACGCGGGCCGGGGTCGTGAGTGCGTCGTCATGCACCACATCGTCACAGAGAACACGACCTCGGCGGGAAAGTTATCCACAGGCGGCATCGCGGCGTCGCCCCCGGGCTCGGGGCGCGTCAGAATGGAGGCATGGCCGAATCCCCCCTTGCCGGCCCGCGATTCCTGACACCCGCCCAGGTCGCGGAGCTGCTCTCCCTCACCGTCGAGGACGTCGTAGCGCTCCTCCATGAAGGCCGCCTGCGCGGCGCCAAGCTGGGCTCGCCCGCACGGTGGCGTGTCGAGGAGCAGAGCGTCGACGACTATCTCGAAGATCAGCACGAGGAAGCGCGGCGCGCGGCGCTGTGGCAGCAGTCCGAGACGGCCAGCTTCCCCGAGCTGTGGGGACCGCCGCCTCGCATCGGCCGCTGAGCGGCTTCATGGCAGCCGGGCGTCCGCCGGTTCGATCCGCACCCTCAGCAGAGCGGAGAACGGCACGACGCAGAAGCCCTGCACGGTCGCGGCGCGGCGCGGCTCGCCGGGCTCGTGCAGCGCGATGTCGAGATGATCGGCGCCGGCCCGATCGATGGTGCCGTGCCGCAGAGCGCCGTCGCGGAGTACGAGGCTCACCGGGACCCGCCGTCTGGCCAGGTCGCGCAGCACGAAGCCGAGCGTCATCCGTTCGCGCAGCAGGGACGTGCGGACGGGGTCGTCGAGACTGGCGAGCAGCGCCCCGTGGTCGACGCGGAGCTCGGTGATCTCTCCGAGCGGGACGATCAGCATCCGCGGATCGTCGGCCGGCGAGATCGCGACCCAGTCGGCGCCCACGGTCTGCAGGCGGGCGCGGACGCGGCGATCGGAGGACAGCCCCACGGTGACGGTCGACGCCTCGTCACACAGCGCCCGCAGGCGGTGGCGTAGATCGAGCCTTGCGATGCGCAGCCGCTCGGACTCGGCGTCCAACGCGGCGCGCTCGGCCTCCCATTCCGAGGCGAGCTGTCCTTCCAGGTCGTCGAAGAGGTGATCCCAGTCCACAGCCAGAGGGTAGGCGATTCGGCGGGGCCCGAGGAATATCGTCCGCAGCGGGGGTCAATCGCTGATCGGCTCGCCTCGCCTGTGCTGTACTTTCCTGAACACGGCACAGAGTCTTCCGAGAAACAGCACATACCGGGCGACCACGTTCATGGCTGGGGGGTTCATGATCGCGCAGGAGTACTTCGCACCGCAGCCGACGCCGTCGGCGTCGTTGCCCGATCCCGAGCCGCTGCTGCGCAGCCTCACCCAGGGAGCGCTCGAGGTGCTCGCGGGGGTGCGTGAAGCTGAGCAGCTGGCCCGCTGGCTCAGTGAGGACTCATTCCGCAAGCTCGTGGTCCGCTCGAACCTCGCGGCCCGTGCGCGCAGCGCACGGGGCGTGCCGGCGTCGCGGCCTCATTTCCGCATCATGTCGATCCACCCGTCGGCGCCGGCGGACGGCGTCGTCGAGGCCACCCTGATCGTCGCGGGCCCGGGCCGGGTCCGCGCGGTCGCACTTCGGCTGGAAGGGGCCGATCACCGCTGGCGGGCCACCTCGCTCGCCGTGCTGTGACAGCGGTGCACGGGGTGCTGTCGTCGCCGCTCTATCCTTGGGAGGGTGTCAACCCTCAGTGATCTCGTCCACGCCCAGGGCATCCTCGACGACGCCGACATCGAGTGGCTGCATCGCCTCGCCGGCGACGGCCAGCTGCTCGCCGACCTCGCGTCCGCGGACATCGTCATGTGGGTGCAGACCAGCGACGGATCGTTCATGGCCGTGGCGCACTCTCGTCCGAGCGGCGCGGCCACGCTGTTCTACCGGGACATCGTGACAGAACGCGTCCGCCCGCAGTGGCGCACGCAGGTGCAGTCCGCGTTCGACAGCCGCGAGATCATCGACTCCTCCTCGCCGGACTGGTTCGAGGAGATCCCGACCAGGGTGCGTGCGGTGCCGATCGTGCGCGAACGGCAGCCCGGGGCGGCGATCGGCGTGCTGACCCGGCACACCAACCTGGGCGAGGCGCGCATGCCGTCGCGGCAGCAGATCAGCTTCGACGAGTGCGCGAACGACCTGTTCCGGATGGTGTCCTCGGGGGAGTTCCCCGACCTCTCCGCGCCGACCTCGCCACGACGCGGCGCCCCGCGGGCGTCCGACGGTCTGATCCGCATCGACGTGGACGGCGTCACCACGTTCGCGAGCCCGAACGCGCTCTCCGCGTTCAACCGGATGGGGTTCGACGACGAGCTGGAGGGCGAGTCGCTCGCGGAGGTGACCACGCGGCTCGTGCCGCCGTCGCGTCAGGTCGACGAATCGCTGCCGGTGGTGGTCACCGGGCGAGCGCCCTGGCGGACGGACATCGAGGCGCGCGGCGTGACCGTGTCGCTGCGCGCGATCCCGCTGAGGGACCACGGCACCAGGATCGGCGCGATCGTGCTGTGCCGCGACGTGTCGGAGCTGCGGCACCAGGAGCAGGAGCTCATCACCAAGGACGCGACGATCCGCGAGATCCACCACCGCGTGAAGAACAATCTCCAGACGGTCGCATCGCTGCTGCGCATCCAGGCGCGACGCACGCATTCCGAGGAGGCGCGTGAGGCGCTGACACAGGCGATGCGCCGGGTCGAGTCGATCGCCGTCGTGCACGACACGCTCGCGAGCGGTCTGTCCCAGACGGTCGACTTCGACGAGGTCTTCGCCCGGGTGCTGAAGCTCGTGGCAGAGGTCGCTGCGGCGCCGAACACCCGTGCGCGCACGCAGTCGAGCGGTCGGTTCGGCGTGCTGCCCAGCGAATACGCGACGCCGCTCGCGCTCGCGCTCACGGAGGTCGTGACCAACGCCGTGGAGCACGGTCTGGCCGGGCAGGAGGGCGAGGTGACGATCGAGGCCCGTCGCACCACCGAGAACCTGCGCGTGATCGTGCGCGACACCGGGTCGGGGCTTCCGGAGGGGAGGGTCGGTCAGGGGCTCGGCACGCAGATCGTGCGCACCCTGATCCAGGGCGAGCTGGGCGGCACGATCGAATGGCGGGGCAGCGAGGGGGTCGGCACGGAGGTGACCATCGACATCCCGCTGCGCTGGATCACCGCGTGAGGCGGGCGCCGGTCAGCCGGCGCGGCGGGCGCGGGCGGCGCGCCGCTTGAGGG
>JBASAE010000439.1:0-8278 GCA_049654285.1 Microbacterium sp. | reverse complement strand
GTTCACGCTCCCCTGGCCCGCCCCCGCGCGCCTCCGCCCCGCGCGCCCCGGCGACCCAGACGGCCGCACCCTCTCGGCCTGATCGTCCCGAGGTGCGCCCGTGAAAGGGCGGACCGATCGACGCCTGGCCGGCGACGATCCGCGGGAATCGCCGCCATCCTCAGGGTCCGTCCGCCATCCATGATGACGGCGGACGCGCCGGCGAGAGAGTGCGCGACGCAGGGATCCCGTGCCTCGACGGACGCCGCGTCGGCGCATAGGGTGAGGGCATGGTCAGCGTCGTCCCGAACGATCCGGCGGCCGCCCGCGGCATCTCGCGCCGGACCCAGTCCGACATCTACCGCGCCGGCATCAGCGGTCGGCGTCCCGCGGTGCCGACCGATCCCGGCGCGCTCGAAGAGGCCGCCGAGAAGGAGCTGAGTGCCGAGGCGTTTGCCTATATCGCCGGCGGTGCCGGGGCGGAGTGCACCGTCGCCGCCAACCGGGCGGCGTTCGACCGCTGGCAGGTGTGGCCGCGCCCGCTGCGGGACGTCTCCGAACGGGACCTCTCCGTCGAGTTCCTGGGCCGCACCCGGCCGACCCCGCTCGTGCTCGCACCGCTCGGGGTGATGGAGCTCGCGCACCCCGAGGCCGACCTCGCCGTCGCGCGCGCCGCCGCTGCGCTGGGCGTGCCGTACACGCTCAGCAACCAGGCATCCTTCCCGATGGAGCGCATCGCGCAGTCGGCGCCCGGGGCCCCGCGGATGTTCCAGCTCTACTGGTCGGCATCCGACGAGCTGAACGCCTCCCTGCTGACCCGCGCCGAGGCGTCCGGGTGCGAGGCGATCGTGGTGACCCTCGACACCCATCTGCTGGGCTGGCGCACGCGCGACCTCGACCTCGCCTACCTGCCGTTCACCCGCGGCATGGGCATCGCCCAGTACACCTCGGATCCGGTGTTCCAGCGACTGGTGCGGGAACGCGCTGAAGCGGCGACGGGGGAGGGCGAGACCGTCCGCATCACCCCGAAGGCCGTGGCCGCCGGGCTCTCGATCGCGCGCAAGGGAGCCGCGGTCACCGGATCCCGCAGCCTGCGCGACAACCTGCGCTCGGCGCTGCCGCGCACCGCGGTCGAGACGTTCCTCGACGTGTTCTCGACACCGGCGCTCACCTGGGACGACCTCGCGAAGGCGCGCGACTGGACCTCGCTGCCGATCATCCTGAAGGGCATCGTGCATCCCGATGACGCGGCCAGGGCGATGGATGCCGGGATGGACGGCGTCTGGGTCTCGAACCACGGCGGCCGACAGATCGACCGCTCGGTGCCGACGCTCGCGGTGCTGCCCGAGATCGCCGAGCGGGTGGGCGGGCAGATTCCGGTGGTGTTCGACTCGGGTGTGCGGGGCGGAGCGGACGTCGCGATCGCGCTCGCCCTCGGGGCGTCCGTCGTCGCCCTCGGGAGGCCGTACGCCTACGGTCTCGGGATCGCGGGCGAACAGGGGGTGTGCGAGGTCATCCGCAACGTGCTCGCGGAGCTCGATATCACCCTGGGCCTCGCCGGGCTCACATCGGTCACCGACCTCGACCGGGACGCGCTCCGCGCGGTCTGACCCGAGCCCGCCCCCGGGCCGACGACGGAGGAGGCGCCGGGGCGAGGGAAGGCGCTGGGGCGAGGGGTCAGGCGCCGGAGCTGAGGCGCGCGGCGGCGCGGCAGGCGATCCTGAGCATCCGGAGCTGGGTGGGCTCGAAGTCCTCCAGCCACTCGTCGGTTTCGCGGTTGCCGTGCGTCGAGAGGGTGGCGCCATAGCGGCGTCCCAGCGCCCTGGCGACGGCGAACACCGTCTCGCACTCCATGTCCATCGCATCCGCGCCGCCGGTCAACACCTCGGCGAGCCGGGCCGAGGCCGCCTGCTCCAGGCCGGGCAGCGGTCGTCCCTCGCCGACGTAGTAGGAGTCGCAGGAGAGCGCGGTGATCGGCGTGAGCGCCGGCTCGCCCAGCTCGAGGGCGGACTCGTCCAGCGCCCGGACGACGTCGGCGTCCGCCGCGATCGGGTGGGTGCCCGGGGCGTAGAAGCGGGCGGCGCCGCCGTCCCGGAGCACTCGGGTGACGCTCGTCACGGTGCCCGGGCGGATGGCCGCCGGGATCGCCCCCATCCCGCCGACGCGGATGAAGGTGTCGACGCCCAGGCGGCTCAGCTCGACCACGGCGATCTCGGTGGACGGGCCTCCGATGCCGGTCGAGCACACGGCGATGGAGCGTCCCTCGTAGCGGCCGACGCCGAGCCGGTACTCCCGGCGCGTGCCGATGATCTCGAAGTCGGAGAGCACGGAGGCGGCCAGATCGACACGGGCGGGATCGCCGGGGAGCAGGCAGACGTCGGGCAGCGGCCGACCGTCGGTGGGGATGTGCGGGGGCCTGCCGTCGAGCCAGGGGTCTCCCGCGCTGCGCTGCGATGAGGAACTGCTCACGGATCTCCTTCGACGATGGATCACTGTATCTTCCGTAGGGCGGAAGTGATGCTACCGACATGTTACTGGATCGCCCCCTGTCGTCAGCTCCTTCCCGAGGACTCCGCTTGACAATCGCTGATCTTTTGACGAATACTGATTGCTCTGGTCCTGGAAACAATGTTTCCGCTGAACAGAAACAAGTGTCAGATGGAGCGCCATGGCGGCGTGGACGGCATCGCCGGCCGAAGATCCCGAAGGAACACGATGACCCACTTCCTGACCGTGTCGGATGTCACCAAGGTGTACACGGGGGCACAGGGACAGCACGTGACCGCGCTCGACGATGTCTCGCTCAGCATCGGGGACGGCGAGATCATCGCGCTGATCGGGCCCAGCGGATGCGGGAAGTCGACCCTGCTGCGCATGCTGGCCGGTCTCGACTCGGCATACACCGGGGAGATCACCTGGGCGACCCCGCCGAAGCCGGGCCGCGACATCGGCTTCGTCTTCCAGGAGCACGCGCTGCTCCCCTGGCGGACCGTGCAGCGCAACGTGCTCCTCGGGCTGGAGAAGCTCCCGGGCAGCAAGGCCGAGAAGAACGAACGGGTCGCGGACCTGCTCGCGATGGTCGGGCTGGGCGAGTTCGCGGACGCCTACCCGTCCGAGCTGTCCGGAGGCATGAGGCAGCGGGTGTCGATCGTCCGCGCGCTCGCCTACGATCCCCGCATCCTGCTCATGGACGAGCCCTTCGGAGCCCTGGACGCCATCACCCGGGACCGTCTGCAGGACGACCTGCTGAAGATCTGGGAGCAGACCCGCAAGACGATCGTCCTCGTGACGCACAGCGTCGAGGAGGCCGCCTACCTGGCCGACCGTGTGGTCGTGATGAGCCCGCGCCCCGGTCGCATCCGCGCGATCCACGACGTGCCCCTGCCGCGCGAGCGCGATCAGCAGACCCGCGAGCTGCCCGAGTTCGCCCACTTCGCCAACATGCTCCGGGGACAGCTCGCATGACGAGCACGAGCGCCATCGCGGCGACCGTCCCCGCCCCCCGCCGTCGGATGAGCCCGGTGGCGAGGAGCCTCGTCTCGGCGGCCGTCTACGTGGTCGTCATCATCGCCATCTGGCAGATCTACGTCGCGGTCGCCCAGGTCCCCGTCTACCTGCTTCCGGCTCCCGGCGCGGTCTGGCAGGCCACCGTCGACATGGCGCGCGAGGGCCTGCTCTGGAGCAACCTGCTCTACACGATCCGCAACATCGTCGTCGGCTTCGTCGGCGGCGTGATCATCGGGACGACCCTGGGATACCTCCTGTGGGCGTCTCGCTGGGCCCGCGAGATCGCCGCCCCCTACATCGTCGTGCTCCAGGCCGCGCCGAAGATCGCGGTCGCCCCGCTGCTCGTGCTCTGGTTCGGCCTCGGCATGGAGTCGCAGCTCGCGCTCATCCTGATGCTGTCGTTCTTCCCGATGATGGTCGCGATGCGACTGGGACTCGACTCCATCTCCGACGACGTGGCCACCCTCGGCAGGCTGCTGAACATGGGCAAGTGGCGCTACTTCACCACGGTCCAGATCCCCGGTTCCATGCCCGAGCTCATCTCCGGCGCGAAGATCGCGATCATCGACGCGATGACCGGTGCGTTCCTGGCCGAGTACATCACCGCCCGCGTCGGGCTCGGATACCTGATGGTGCTCGGCAACAGCTCGTACAAGACGCCCATGCTGATCGCCGCCGTGCTGCTGACCGTCGCCGCCGGCCTGGCAGGCTTCGGCCTGATCAGCCTCCTGGAGAAGCGCCTGCTCCGGTGGAACCGCAGATCCTGACCCCCGAATCGTCCCGCAACCTGCTCTCAACGAAAGGCATCCCCATGAAGTCATCATCCGTCCGCGGCACGGTCGCCGCGCTCACCGGGCTGACGCTCCTCGCCGTCGGCCTGACGGCGTGCAACCCCGCCGACAGCCTCAAGACCGACACCACCACCTCCGGCGGCGACAAGCTGACCACGGTCACCATCCAGATCGACGGCGCCGCGGTCCCGTACTACGCACCGCTCTACATGGCGGTCGAGGAGGGCTACTTCAAGGAGCAGGGGCTCGATGTCGAGTTCACATACGCCGAGGCGTCCAGCATCCTGCAGAACGTGGCCGCCGGCAACGTCGAGTTCGGCTTCCCGAACGGCGACTCCGTCATCACCGCGAAGGCGAACGGCGTCGACGTGCAGGTCGTGCACACCACCTACCAGCAGGGCATCGGCGCGGTGCTGTTCAACAAGGACACCACTCCGATCTCCTCGCCGAAGGACCTCGCCGGCAAGAAGGTGGCCGTCACCGACCTCGGCAGCCCGAACTACATCCAGCTCCAGGCCATGATGCAGAGCGTCGGCATGAGCGTCAAGGACGTCCAGGTCGAGACCGTCGGCTCCGGCTCGATCGTGGCCGCGCTGCAGGGCGGCGAGGTCGACGCCATCGTCTTCTCGCGGCTGCGCTACTTCGCGCTGCAGAGCGCGGGCTTCCCCGTCGGCCAGATCCTGAGCGACGAGTTCCTGCCCTCGTTCGGCAACGTGCTGGTCACCAGCCCCGCGCTGATCAAGGACAAGCCCGAGGTCGTCTCCGGCTTCACGAAGGCGCTCGACCAGGGCATCCAGTACGTCATCGACAACCCCTCGGACGCCGTCACCCGGGCGATCAAGGACTACGCCGACAGCTTCGCCGGTCAGGAGGAGCAGGTCACCGAGGTCATCGAGAACGTGTTCATCGCCGACCTCTGGCAGTCGGACGCCACCAAGGAGCACGGCCTGGGCTACGGCGACCTGAAGCGCTGGCAGAACGCGATCGACGCACAGGCGTCCTTCGGCCTGATCGACAAGAGCTTCGACGCGAAGACCCTGGTGGTCGAACCCGATGGCCTCTGAGAAGCTGTCCGCTGAGCGGGTGAGGCCTCTCCTCGTGGGAGGGGCCTCGCTCGCCCTGGGCGTCGTCGGGTGGTGGGCCGTGGCGTCCCTGCCCGGCGTGCCGGCGTACATCCTGCCGACCCCCGGCGCCGTCGTGGACCGCGCGGTGGGACTCTGGCAGAGCGGCGCCCTGCAGCTGCACACGGCGCAGACCTTCGCCGAGATCATCCAGGGCGCGCTGATCGGGGTCGTCGTCGGCATCCTGCTGGCGATGGTCTTCTACCACGTGCCGCTGCTGAACCGTGTGCTGATGCCGTTGATCGTCGTGGTGCAGGTCACCCCGAAGATCTCGATCGCGCCGCTGATCGTGCTGTGGATCGGCCTGGGGATCGAGTCGAAGGTCGCGCTGGTCGCACTGGTGGTGTTCTACCCGATCCTGATCAACATGCTCACCCGGCTGGGCGCGATGCCGACCACGATGCGCGATCTCGCGCAGGTCACCGGCATGGGCCCCGTGCGCCGTGCCTTCCGCATCGAGTTCCCGTTCGCGTTCCCGGCCATCGCCGCCGGGCTGAAGATCGGCCTGCTCGCCGGCGTCACCGCCGCGGTGATCGGTGAGTTCATCGGCTCGCGCGCCGGCCTCGGATATCTGGAGAAGCAGGGCCAGGACAATGACGACATCCGTCTCGTGATGGTCACCCTGCTCCTGCTGAGCTTCATCGGCTACCTGCTCTGGGCGGTCGTCGGGGCGGCGGAGAAGCGCGTGTCGAGGCGGTTCAGTTGACCCTGGCACCGGTGCTCCCCGTGAGCCGGGGGCGCAGAGAGTTCTTCGCGGCACGGCCGTCCTCGCCGGTCGATCTGCGCACGAGCATCGGCGACCTCGTCCTCCGCAACCCGGTGATGCCGGCCTCTGGATGCTTCGGCCCCGAGCTGGGGCGGATGATCCCCACCTCCGAGATCGGCGCGACCGTGACGAAGACGGTGTTCGAGGGGGAGCGGGGCGGCAACCCGTCGCACCGGCTGACCGAGACCGAGACCGGGATGGTCAACAGCGTCGGCATCCCGAGCCGCGGACCGCACGGATACCTCGAGCATCTGCACCCGCAGTACGAGGGCCTGGACGCCCCCACCATCATCAGCGTCGGCGGCCATCGCGTCGACGAGTACGCGCCGCTGGTCGAGCAGCTCGCCGGCGCCGGTGCGGCGTACGAGCTGAACGTGTCCTGCCCGAACCTCGACCGCGACGGCGAGGACATCGGCGCGGACCCGGAGGCGGTCCGCGAGGTGCTGCGTCGCGTGGGCCGGGTGACCGACAAGCCGCTGATCGTGAAGCTCCCGCCGATGGTCGCCTCGATCGCCGCCTGCGCGGCAGCCGCGGAGGACGCCGGGGCGGCCGGGATCGTGGTGTCGAACTCGATGCCGGTGCTCGCCCTGGAGCGGCCGTCGCGCCGTCCGGCGCTCGGCAACGTGATCGGGGGCCTGTCCGGACCGGCGATCCGCCCGATCGTGACGAGGCTCGTCTGGCAGGCCGCCGCCGCCGTGGACATCCCGGTGATCGCCTGCGGTGGCATCGAGGACGCGGACGACGTGCTCGACTACCTCTCGGTCGGCGCGGCCGCGGTGCAGGTCGGCACGGCGAGTTTCGCCCGCCCCTATGTCATGGTGGAGATCGTACGAGAGCTGCATCGGCGCTGCGAGATCGCGGAGGTCCCCGACCTCGCCGGTCTGCTCCTCGCGACAGCGGAGGGACGGTGACGGCGGTGAGTGGTGAGAAGCCGATGCAGCTCCTGAACCGCGCTCTCTCGGTGCTCAACGTGCTCCGCGACCGCCGCGAGGGCGTGACCCTTCAGCAGCTGCACCGCAGCCTGGAGATCCCGCTGGGGAGCATGCATCGCCTCCTGCAGACGCTGGAGTCCCTGCAGTACGTCCAGCGCTCCGCGGCCACCAAGCGCTACACCCTCGGCGCGGCGGCGTTGGCGCTCGGCGAGCACGACGATCACGGCAACTGGATCGTCCCGCCGCCGGACGCCCTCCTCGACGCCGGGCGGGAGAGCGGCGAGACCGTCTTCCTCACCCGCATGGTCGACGGCCGCGTGATCTGCGTCTCGCTCGTCGTCTCGGTGCACCCGCTGCGACTGTTCGTCCGGGTCGGGCACGAGATGCCGCTGCACGCCGCCGCATCCGCGCGCGTGGTGCTGGCGCACCGCGATCCCGTGCTCATCGAGACCCTGCTGACCGCGGGCAGCCGGGGGGCGTACACCACCCGCACCATGCGCGAGGTGAATCAGATCATCGATCACCTCGCCGACGTCCGCCGACGGGGCTTCGACGTCTGTAGCAACGAACTGGACGACGGCGTCTGGGCTGTTGCGGCGCCGGTGTTCGAGCAGGACGGCCATGTCGAACAGGGCGTCGCGCTCGCCGCGGCGTCCGGGCGGGCGGAGTCGCCCCGGCGTCGTGCCGAGTTCGCCGCCATCGTCCTCCGGGCAGCGGAGCGGATCTCCCAGGAGCGCGGCTGGACGGGCGGATTCCCGTGGGACCGCTCGGCGGCGGCGCTCACCGAGCTGTTCGAGGAGTTGGGCGACGACGATCGGTTCGCCCGCGAGGGGCTGGAAGGACGGATGCCATGACCGTGCAGGCAGGGGGCGATCGGCTGCTGCCGGCGCAGAACAGGAGCACTCGGCTCCGTGAGCTCGGCGCCGACCTCCACGCGGTGTGGTCGGGGGAGCCCCGGGACGCCGGGCTCTGGATGACGCGGCCGTCGATCCTCCGCCGCGTCGCCGCGGAGGCCGCGCTGCGGATCGACGCGGGCGTGGACCGGATCGTCGCGTTCGGACCCGGGGCGCGCGTGCTCGGTGCCGCGGTCTCGCTCTCGACGGGCCTGCCGTACTGCGCCGACGAGGGCGGTGGGGTCTTCGGCGATCATCACCCCGGGGAGATCATCGCCCTGGTCTCGGT
>JBASAE010000438.1:0-3171 GCA_049654285.1 Microbacterium sp. | reverse complement strand
TTCGCGACGGCCGACGAGGTCGCCGGCGTGGTCGCCTGGCTCGCCTCCGATGACGCGGCCTACATCTCCGGCGCGGTCATCCCGGTCGACGGCGGCCTCGGCATGGGGCACTGATCCCCCGGGCGTTCACCGGGCCAGCGCCTCCACGAGCAGAGCGGAGAGACGCTCGGATGCGGTGAGCTGCGGCCAGTGCCCCGAACCGATCCGCTGCACCTCGGCGTCGGCGATCGCACGGTACTCCTCGCCGTACGGACCCCAGCCGTCCACCTCGGCGTCGAACGCGTCCTGGTCGTGGGAGCCCATCAGCAGGGACACCGGGATGCCGTGCCGGCTCTCATGCGTGAGCGCGATCGGGTCGCTCGGCACCCGTGCAGGGATGCTCCGCATCAGCGGCGCCGTGCGCGCACGGGTCTCCCCGTCGATGTCGTACACGTCCTCCTGCGGGAAGAAGGCCCACCCGGGGAACGGCACGACGCCGTCCACCACGGGGAGCCCGGCGATGCCGAACCCCGGCGCCGGCGGGATCGTGTCGACGAACACCACCCGGCGCACCCGCTCCGGCCGGGCGTCCGCGGCGCCCCAGACGACGTTGCCGCCGCCGGAGTGCCCGACGAGCGCCACCGGCTCATCGGCCTCGTCGATCCTCTCCACGACGGCCCCGATCCAGTCGGCCATCCCGATGTCGGACGACGCCGGCGCGGGGACCCCCAGACCCGGCATCGTGAGGGCGAGCGGACGGTGCCCGGCCACCCGCAACGCGTGCAGGACCGGATCCCACGACGAGGCGTCCAGCCAGAAACCGGGAACGAGGATGATGTCCATCCCGGTACGCTACGCCAGCTCGATGAGCTCCTGGTACTCCTTGTTCCAGATGTCCTCGACCCCGTCGGGGAGGATCAGGACGCGCTCGGGGTTCAGCGACTCCACCGCGCCGGGATCGTGGGAGACGAGCACCACGGCGCCCTCGTAGTGCGCGAGCGCCCCGAGGATCTCCTCGCGGGACGCGGGGTCGAGGTTGTTCGTGGGCTCGTCGAGCAGCAGCATGTTCGCCGAGGACACCACCAGGGTCGCGAGCGACAGGCGGGTCTTCTCGCCGCCGGAGAGCACACCCGCGGGCTTGAGCACGTCATCGCCGGTGAACAGGAACGAGCCGAGAACCTTGCGGGCCTCGGTCTCGGTGATGTCCGGCGCCGCCGACATCATGTTCTCCAGCACCGAGCGGTGCACGTCGAGGTTCTCGTGCTCCTGCGCGTAGTACCCGACCTTGAGCCCGTGCCCCGGTTCGAGCACGCCGGTGTCCGGCTGGTCGACGCCGGCGAGGATGCGCAGCAGCGTGGTCTTCCCGGCGCCGTTCAGTCCCAGCACGACGACCTTCGATCCGCGGTCGATCGCCAGGTCGACGTCCGTGAAGATCTCCAGCGAGCCATAGGACTTCGACAGGCCGGACGCCATCAGCGGGGTCTTGCCGCACGGGGCAGGCTTCGGGAAGCGCAGCTTGGCGACCCGGTCAACCTGACGCACCTCCTCCAGTCCGGAGAGCAGCTTCTCGGCGCGCGCGACCATCTGGTGCGCCGCCGCGGCCTTCGAGGCCTTCGCGCCGAAGCGCGCGGCCTGCAGCTGCAGCTGCGTGGCCTTCTTCTCGGCGTTCGCGCGCTCCTTCTTTCGGCGCTCCTCATCGGCCACCCGCTGACGCAGGTAGTTCTTCCAGCTCATGTTGTAGATGTCGATGATCTGACGGTTCGCGTCGAGGTAGAACACCCGGTTCACCGTCTCGCCGACGAGCTCGACGTCGTGGCTGATCACGATCAGCCCGCCCTTGTAGCCCTTCAGGAACTCCCGCAGCCACACCACGCTGTCGGCGTCAAGGTGGTTGGTCGGCTCGTCGAGGATCATCGTCCCCGCATCCGAGAACAGGATGCGGGCCAGCTCGATGCGTCGGCGCTGCCCGCCGGAGAGCGTCTTCAAGGGCTGGTCGAGGATGCGGTCCGGCAACGACAGGTTGTGCGCGATCGACGCCGCCTCCGCCTCGGCGGCGTAGCCGCCCATGGCCTCGAACCGCTCGGTGAGGTTCGCGAACCGACGCATCGCCTTCTCGGCGACTTTCGGGTCCTCCGCCGCCATCTCGTGCGACGCCTTGGCGATGCCGAGCTGCAGCGTGCCCAGTCCGCGGGCGTCGAGGATGCGCGTGCGGGCCAGCATCTCGGGATCGCCTGAGCGCGGATCCTGCGGCAGGTACCCCAGCTCGCCCGACGTGGTGACCTTGCCCTCCGAGGGCAGCAGATCCCCGGCGAGCACCTTCGTCAGGGTGGTCTTGCCCGCGCCGTTGCGGCCGACCAGCCCGATCTTGTCACCGTCGGCGACGCGGAAGGACACGCCCGACATCAGCACACGGGCGCCAACGCGGATCTCGAGGTCGTGCACGGCGAGCACAGCAGCATCCGTTCTCTGCAGAGGAAGGGGATCGGCCGAATGGCCAGCCTCCCAGTATACGGGGCGGTTCCGGACGGGCGTTCCGCAGACGGCACCCCGGTATGACCGGAATAGTCCTGCAGGGTGACGCGCCGGGCCCCACCCGCCGCCTACCTTCTTATCCGTGGACACCGTCAACGCCTTCATCCTGACCGCCGCGGCCTCGCCCTGGATGCTGCTGGTGGTGTTCGCCGTGGCCGCGATCGACGCCGTCTTCCCTCCCGTTCCGAGTGAGACGGTGCTGGTCGCGGGCGCCGCGGCCGCGGCATCCGCGGGGCATTGGCCGACGCTCGCCGCTCTCTGCCTGGTCGCCGCCCTCGGTGCGATGCTCGGCGACAACCTCGCCTATGCGCTCGGCAGGCTGATCGGCCTGCGGCGGATGCGCTGGATGCGCCGGCCGCGGGTCGCCGCCGCGATGGAGTACGCCCAGCAGGCCCTCGCCCGACGCGGGGCCACGCTGATCATCGGCGCCCGATACATCCCGGTCGGCCGGGTCGCGGTCAACGTCTCGGCCGGCGCTCTCGGCTACCCGTGGCGCCGTTTCCTGCCGGTGAGCCTCATCGGCGGCGCCACCTGGGCGGTCTACGGCGCGGCGATCGGCGCACTCGCCGGAAGCTGGCTCACCGATCAGCCCCTCTTGGCCGCCGCGCTCGGCGTCGTGGTCGCGGTCGGCGTCGGAATCGGCGTGGACCGGATCGCGGC
>JBASAE010000437.1:0-2335 GCA_049654285.1 Microbacterium sp. | reverse complement strand
GTGGCACCGCTCTCCAGCTCGACGGCGAGCCGGGACGGGCCCGCCGCGGCGAGGGCGGCCTCGAACAGGTCGGTGAGCAGCAGGAACACGGAGATCTGCGTCGGACCGTCGAGCTCGTCCGCGCCCGGCGCGCGGACGGCGACGTCCACGCCGCGGAACCGTCCCGCGAGCTCCCGGATCGCGCCGTCGAGGTCGCCGGCGTCCAGGGCGACCGGCAGCAGGGCGCGGGCCAGGCGGCGGACGTCCTCCGCCCGCTCGCCGAGCTCTTCGCGCAGCCGCTCCACCACGTCCGCGGATACGGGGTCGCCGGCGTCGAGCATCCGGCCTGCGCCGGCCATCCCGAAGCCGATCCCCGCCAGCGCGGGCACCAGATCGTCGTGCAGCTCCCGGTGCAGCATCGCCCGTTCCCGGCTGCGCACGCGGAGGGTGCGCTCCCGTGCCGCGGCGAGCTCTTCGTTCGCGGCGGCCAGGAGCACCGCGGCGGCGAGCAAAGATCCGATCCGGTCGATCATCGGGGCGACGCCGCCCCGCAGCAGCTCGGCATCCGCGCTGCGGCAGCGGATCACCCCGACCGTGCGCCGCCCGGTCGTGAGCTCGCGCTCCAGGACGCCCGCGGATGCCGGTCGGATCCGGTCGTGGCCGGCTTCCGCCCACGCCGGTCCTGCTCCGCCCGATCCCGCCCCCGATGCCCTACCGGGAACCCCCTCACGGCGGTGCCCCGGATGCCCGTCCCCCTCACCGCGCACGGGGAGGATCTGCACCGCGTCCAGGCGCCAGATCTCGCGGAGCGATTCCGCGATGCCCTGCAAGCCCTCGTCCGCGTCGATCCGCTCGCCGACGCCGCGTAGCACCGCACGCACGTCCGTGCCCGGGCCGAAGAACACCCGGGCCGTGCGGCGCTTCATCACGGTCAGGACCGAGGAGAACCCCAGCGCGAGGGCCGCGGCGGCGATCCCGCCGGAGATCCCGGCGGGGGCGCCCAGCAGACGCAGCACCGCGTCCGCGATCAGGTACAGGCTGCTGCCGATCGCCAGCGACTGCGTCCACACCACGCCGCCCACGAGGCGTCCGTCGACCGCACGCGCCGAGCCGCCCACGGTCGCGGCGACGACCGCCGTGGGCAGGAAGCCCAGCTCCAGCACGAAGGCGGCGTCGCCGATCACCTGCATCGCCCCGGGGCCGAGCACGTTGAGGAAGCTGATCGGCACGAGCACCGCCGCGATGGCGAACCAGGCCAGCGTCTCGCGTTCGGAGTCCGTGCCCCGGCGCCACTGTGCCGCCAGCACGAGCCCGGCGACGAGGAACGCGGTCATGTTGACCAGGTTCTGCAGCCGGTACGCGCCATCGGTCATCGGCTGCAGCGCCATGACGGTCCAGGCCACGACGATGGCGAGGCCGACCGCGATCCCGGCCCGGCGGACCGGATGTCGCACGAACAGCCAGGGCATCACGACGAGCGTCGCGGTCGATCCCGCCTGCAGCACGACAGCGGCCGCCGCGACCGCGGCGTCCAGCCAGGATCCCGGCCCGCGCAGCGTCAGCAGCACGTCGAGCAGCACGATCGCACCGGCGCTGACCGAGAGCGCGCCGGTGCAGGCGGCCACCGCCCATCGGCCCCGCAGGACGGCGATCGCCGCGACCGGGGAATAGACGACGGCGGTGAACACGGCGCGCAGCAACGGCGACCAGTCCAGCCCGTGCGCGATCGCGAGCAGCACCGCCGCCACGGCGGGCAGGGCGGCACAGGCCACGACGATCCAGGCCACGACGATCCAGGCCGGCCTACGCAGGCCGGCATCCGCATCTGTCATCGGGCCTCCTCTCCTGCATCCGCACCGCCGCCCGCGTCGCACGGTTCCAGTCATCCCGCGTCCCCGCGCTTTCGTCGATCCTGGCCGAAGCCGGCAGTTCCGACCAGCCCCGGGGCTCAGTCGGCGTACTCGCCGTCGACCGCCCAGGTGACCCGGAACAGATCGCGGCCGGTCTCCATCCAGAACGAATGCTCCGGTGCGACGACGCCGGTGAGGATCTCGCCCTCGGCGGTCTGTGCACGGCCGGTCTGTGCACGGCCGGTCTGTCCGACCGCGGCGAGCGCGCGCTCGTAGGTGCGGAAGACCTCGGCCCGGCTGATGCCGGGATCGGTGGCGTACCAGGCCACCTGGGACGTGTCGCTCTCGCGTTCGGCTCCGCACAGCACGGCCCACTCCGGCACCGGCGGCCAGGCTGAGGGCCGTCCGTCGAGGTCGCTCTCGACGAGCGCCTCCGTCGTGCCGGGGAAGACCGCCAGGCAGCGCTCATCGATCCCGCCGCCCGCGTCCCCGACGCGGGGCACGGG
>JBASAE010000436.1:0-2052 GCA_049654285.1 Microbacterium sp. | reverse complement strand
GGTCGGGCGGCCGCGGCTCACGGGCGGCCTGCGACCTGGAAAGATGGATGCGTGGCCACGGTGAACCCTCCGCGCGGGATGCGCGACTTCCTCCCCGCCGACAAGGCGCGTCGCGAGCGGGTGCTCGCCGTCATCCGTGAGCGCTACCGCGCACACGGCTTCGACGAGATCGAGACGCCCGTCGTCGAGGAGTACGACCGCCTGCATGCCGGCATCGGCGGCGACAACGAGAAGCTGTCGTACAACATCCTGCGGCGCGGACTCGATGCCGAGGCGATCCGGGACGCCGCCGACGATCCGGCTGCGCTCAGCGACCTGGGCCTGCGCTACGACCTGACGGTGCCACTGGCCCGCTTCTATGCGAGCAATCGCGGTCAGCTGCCCGGGGTGTTCCGCTCGATCCAGATCGGCCCGGTCTGGCGTGCCGAGCGCCCGCAGAAGGGCCGCTACCGGCAGTTCGTGCAGTGCGACATCGACATCATCGGCGACGAGTCGGCGCGTGCCGAGGCCGAGCTGATCGCGGCGTCTCTCGACACGATCGACGCGCTCGGGCTCGAGGGCGGGATGGTGCGGGTCAACGACCGTCGTGCGCTGGACTGGATGCTGGACTCCTTCGGGTTCACGGCCGACGAGCGCCCCGGAGTGCTGATCACGATCGACAAGCTCGACAAGATCGGCCCGGACGGTATCGTCGCCGAGCTGACCGATCGGGGGGCGGCGCCCGCAGCGGTCGAGGCGTTCCGCACGTTCCTCCAGCGCCCGCAGACCATGGAGTACAACCCCTACGGCGAGCGGCAGATCCGCAAGGCGCTGCCCGAGGGCATCCCGGACGAGATCGTCGCGCACCTGGTCGGCCTGGGCGAGGCGGTCGCTGCGACCCGCCCGCCGGCGGAGGGCGTCGACCCGGTGCCCCTGCAGTTCGATCCGTTCCTGGTGCGCGGGATGGGCTACTACACCGGCACGATCTTCGAGCTCGCGCACCCCTCGGTCGACTATTCGTTGGGCGGAGGCGGACGCTATGACGGCATGATCGGGCGCTTCCTCGGTCAGGAGGTCCCCGCGGTCGGCTTCTCGATCGGCTTCGAGCGGATCGTCGACCTGATCGCCGCCGCCGACGAGGACGCGGAAACGGCGGTCGTCCTGGTGCACGATGCGGACGTGCCGCTGACCGAGCTTCTCGCGCACAAGGCCGCGCTGGTCGCACGCGGTGGACGGGTGCGCCTGGAGCGACGCACCAAGAACCTGAAGGCACTGCTCGAGCGAGCATCCTCCGACGGCTACACGGCCTTCGCGGCCGTGCGCGCCGGCGACGTCCCCGGCTCCGCCGAGGTGAAGCCCCTGGCCTGACCGGCTCCGTGTTGGCCGGGGTGGGTCAGCCGGCGTTGAAGGAGGCCGCCCATTCCGCGACACGGCGGGAGGACTCCTCCTCGGAGAGATCCTCGACACGGGTCATGACCGACCAGCGCACCCCGAACGGATCGCGGATGCTGGCGAACCGGTCGCCGGAGACGAACGTCGACGGCGCCTCCCGCACGACGGATCCGGCCGCGACGGCCTTCGCCACGACGGCGTCGACGTCGGGCACGTACAGGCCCATCGAGTAGCAGTCGTCGTCCCCGGTCGGCGGGGGGACCAGGTGGTACTCCGGGCTCGGCTCGCCGACCTGCAGGATGCCGAGGCCGAAGTCCAGCACGCCGTGGGCGACGACACCGCCGAACTCGGTGACGTCCACGATCCGCGCGCCGAACACGTCGCGGTAGAACTCCATCGCGCCGCCGGCGTTCGGGATCGCGAGGAACGGGGTGAGGGAGGTGGCCTCGTTCGGCCGTCCGTCGGTGGTGTGGGTGCCGGTCAGCCCGGCGGTGTAGTCGCTGTCCATGAGGCCACGGTACGGATGGCGCCGGTGGTCGCGCTTGAAGATTCGCGACAGGTTCTACGCTGGGCGGATGGTCGATCCCACCCGCGGTGTGCTCTACCCGGCGCGCCTGCCCGAGTTCCACCGCGTGCCCGCGCCGGCTCCGGAGCTGGCCGTGTGGTTCTGGATCCCGGAGT
>JBASAE010000435.1:0-8488 GCA_049654285.1 Microbacterium sp. | reverse complement strand
CTGCTCGACGAGCCCACCAACCACCTCGACGCCGAGAGCGTGCTCTGGCTCGAGCAGCATCTGCAGGCGTACAAGGGCGCGGTGATCGCGATCACCCACGACCGGTACTTCCTCGACCACGTCGCCGAGTGGATCGCCGAGGTCGACCGCGGCCGGCTGATCGGCTACGAGGGCAACTACTCCACCTACTTGGAGAAGAAGGCCGAGCGCCTCGACGTCCAGGGCAAGAAGGACGCCAAGCTCGCCAAGCGCCTCAAGGACGAGCTCGAGTGGGTGCGCTCCAGCGCGAAGGGCCGGCAGACCAAGTCCAAGGCGCGCCTGGCCCGCTACGAGGAGATGGCCGCCGAGGCGGAGCGCACCAGGAAGCTCGACTTCGAGGAGATCCAGATCCCGGCGGGGCCGCGTCTCGGCAACGTCGTGATCGAGGCGAAGAACCTGCAGAAGGGCTTCGACGGGCGCTCGCTCATCGACGGGCTCAGCTTCAGCCTGCCCCCGAACGGCATCGTCGGAGTGATCGGCCCGAACGGCGTCGGCAAGACCACGCTCTTCAAGACGATCGTCGGGCTCGAACCGCTCGACGGCGGCGATCTGAAGATCGGCGAGACCGTCAAGATCAGCTACGTCGACCAGTCGCGCGCCAGCATCGATCCGAACAAGACGCTCTGGGAGGTCGTCTCCGACGGCCTGGACTTCATCACCGTGGGCAAGACCGAGATCCCCTCCCGCGCCTACGTGTCCAAGTTCGGCTTCAAGGGGCCGGATCAGCAGAAGAAGGCCGGTGTGCTCTCGGGCGGTGAGCGCAACCGCCTGAACCTGGCCCTCACGCTCAAGGAGGGCGGCAACCTGCTGCTCCTCGACGAGCCGACCAACGACCTCGACGTCGAGACCCTGCAGTCGCTGGAGAACGCGCTGCTCGAGTTCCCGGGGTGTGCGGTGGTCATCACGCACGACCGGTGGTTCCTCGACCGGATCGCGACGCACATCCTCGCCTACGAGGGCACAGACGAGAAGCCCGACCAGTGGTACTGGTTCGAGGGCAACTTCGAGGCCTACGAGGAGAACAAGATCGAGCGTCTCGGTGCCGAGGCCGCACGGCCGCATCGCACGACGCACCGCAAGCTCACCCGCGACTGATCCCTCGATCCGCACACACTCCCGGGAGAAGGAGGCGGTCCCATGCGTCTGCACATCCCCGTGCATCTGCGCTGGGGCGACCTCGACGCCTACAACCACGTCAACAACACGTCGATGCTGAAACTGCTCGAGGAGGCGCGGGTGCGGGCGTTCTGGCGCCCCGGAGAGGGCGAAGAGGCCCCTCCGACCGCCATTCTCGACCCCGGTGTCTCCGAGGGCTTGCTCACCCTGGTCGCACGGCAGGAGATCGAGTACCTGGCACCGGTGCCGTATCGGCGGGAGCCGCTCGACGTCGAGATGTGGTTCGGGAAGATCGGCGGCTCCAGCATGGAGGTGTGCTACGAGGTCTTCGACCGTGCGGACGGTCCGCAACGGACGAAGTTCGCGCGCTCGACGGCGGTGATCGTTCTGGTGGACGCGGAGACCGGGCGACCCCAGCGCGTCACACCGCGCATGCGCGAGGTCTGGGCCCCGTACGCGGGGGATTCGATCGTCTACGCGCACCGCTGAGGGACGAGCGGGCGGGAGCGGATCGCGCCCTACGGGACCCGGATCATGATCTCCTGGGCGACGCTCGCGACCAGCGCCCCGTCCCTGGTGTAGATGCGGCCGGTGGCCAGTCCACGGCCGCCACGGGCGCTCGGCGACTCCTGCACGTACAGCAGCCAGTCGTCCACCCGCGCGGGGCGGTGCCACCACATCGCGTGATCCAGGCTCGCGACCTTCATCCCCGGCTCCGCCCATGACAGGCCGTGCGCCCGGAGGATCGACTCCTGGATGGACATGTCGCTGAGATACGCCAACGCAGCCCGATGCAGGCTCGGGTCGTCGGGCAGGGGCGCGCGCATCCGCACCCATACCGCTTGGGCCGGGACGCGGTCGGCACCGGCGGTGACGTAGATGGGGCCTCCGACATGCCGCATGTCCACAGGACGATCGGTGAGCATGCGCTCGGATCGCGGGGGGATGCCGATGGCGAGCTCCTCATCGTTGGACAGGGTCTCCGGATCCGGCATGCCCTCCGGCATGGGCGCCGCGTGCTCCAGCCCGGGGCCCTCGTCCTGGAAGGACGCGATCATGGAGAAGATCGGCACACCGTTCTGATAGGCCTGCGCACGCCTCGTGGAGAACGACCGGCCGTCGTGGATCCTGTCGATCGAGAGCGTGATGCCCTTGGCCGCGTCGCCGGGTCGCAGGAAGTACCCGTGCATCGAATGCAGCAGCCGGTCATCGGGCAGGGTGCGCTCGGCGGCGATCACCGACTGAGCGAGCACCTGCCCGCCGTAGATCCGGCCGGAGGGCATCGGATGCGAGATCCCGGTGAAGATGTCCTCGGTCGTGCGGGCGTCCGACACGTCCAGCGACAAGACCTTCAGCAACCCGTCGACCGTCTCCTGCGCGTCCATCGCCCACCTCTCAGCGTGGCGCCGGCCCGCCGGATCGGCTTCGGGCACCGATCGATAGTCTAGATGTCGTGACCCCTCGCCTCGTGCTGGCCGACGCCCTCACCGCGCGCGACGTGCTGACCTTCCTGGGCCGATCCCGGGCGATCTCGGATGACGGCGTGCGACTGCAGGCGGCCGGCGGTGTGCTCGCCCTCACGGCCGCCGCGCTCGCGCCCCAGGGCCTCTTCGACCACACGCCGACCGTGCTCGCGATGCGGATCGTGCACGCCGACCCCGAGCTCCGATGCGATCTGGTGGTGGACGAGCTGGAGGCATCCGACGACGAGCGGATGCTGGTGCTGCCGGAGACCAGCAGGTCACCGGCCTGGGCCGGCATCGCTCCGCCGCGGGGTGGATGGCAGCGCGTCGGCGACCTGACGGCCTCGGCGATCGCCGAGCGCGCCCAATGGGGCATGGCCGCGGTCGCCCGTGGTGCCGGAACGCAGTCCGGCGAGGAGGTCGTGCGCAGCGTGCGGGCGGAGGTGTGGGGGGAGCCCGACGAGGATCTGCTCGGTCTGCCGCGCGGCGTCGCCTTCGCCGCTCAGGCCTTCGGCTTCATCGCCTCTGATCGCGATGCGCGCCCCGAGCGCCGATCGGACACCGAGCAGGTGTCCGTCACGAGCTCGGGCCGCTGGACGCGGCTCGCCTTCCACCGTGGCCATGTGCTCAGCCGCGGGCCCGCAGCTGTCGGCCTCACAGCGGTGCGGGAGACGGGGGCGGTGCGCTGACGGCGCTGACGGCCACCCGCGAGCGCTCAGCGGGTGGCCGCGCGTCCGGCCTGACGTCCGGAGAACAGGCACCCGCCGAGGAACGTGCCCTCCAGGGCGCGATAGCCGTGCACCCCGCCACCACCGAAGCCGCTGGCCTCGCCGGCCGCGTACAGGCCCGGGATCGGCGCGCCTGAGGAATCCAGGGCCCGTCCGTCGAGATCGGTCTGGATGCCGCCCAGCGACTTGCGGGTCAGCACGTGCAGCTTCACCGCGATCATCGGCCCTGCGGCCGGATCCTGCAGCCGGTGCGGGGGAGCCGTGCGGATCAGCCTGTCGCCGCGGTAGGCGCGCATCGAACGGAGCATCGCGATCTGCGAGTCCTTGGTGAAGTCGTTGTCGATCTCGCGGTCGCGGGCGATCACCTCGCGGCGCACTCGCTCGAGGTCGAGTGCATCGCCGCCGGGCGTCCTCGCCATGCCGGCCAGCAGCGTCTCCAGATCATCCTCGACGACGAAGTCCGGTCCCTCGTCGAGGAATGCCTGCACGGGACCGGTCGGCCCTTTCGCCAGTCGTGACCTCAGCAGCAGTTGGACGTCCTTCCCGGTCAGATCAGGATTCTGCTCGCTGCCGGACAGGGCGAACTCCTTCTCGACGATCTTCAGCGAGGTGACGAACCAGGAGTGGTCATGTCCGGTGGCGCGCAGATGGGCC
The DNA here is from genome assembly GCA_049654285.1 of Microbacterium sp. Taxonomy (GTDB): domain Bacteria; phylum Actinomycetota; class Actinomycetes; order Actinomycetales; family Microbacteriaceae; genus Microbacterium. The sequence goes on along the minus strand of JBASAE010000435.1, from coordinate 4,488 downwards.
AGCGTGCCGAGGGTGTCGAAACCCGGGAACAACGGGACGGGCAGACGGGCGCCGGTGGCGTCCAGCCAGAGCGAGGACGGTCCGGGCAGGATCCGGATGCCGTGCGAGGGCCACACCGGATCCCAGTTCTGGATGCCCTCGACGTAATGCCACATGCGGTCCCCGTTGACGAGGTGCGCACCGGCCTCGCGCGAGACCTCGTGCATCGAGCCGTCGACATAGGCGGGAACGCCGGTGAGCATCTGACGTGGGGGAGTCCCGAGCCGCTTCGGCCAGGCCTTCCGGACGAGATCGTGGTTGCCGCCGATCCCACCGGATGCGACGATCGTCGCGCCGGCGGCGATCTCGAACGTGCCGATGGCCTCCCTGCTGCTCGGGGCGCCGCGTTCGCTCGTGCTGTCGGCCAGCACGTCGCCCCGCGCGCCGGTCACCGCGCCGTCTGCGACGATCAGGGCGGTCACCCGATGCCGGGGGAGCACGGTCAGCAGCCCGTTGCGCTCGCCCTCCTCCACCGCCGCCGCGAAGGGGGCGACGATCCCGGGCCCGGTGCCCCAGGTGATGTGGAACCGGGGAACCGAGTTCCCGGGGCCGATCGCCCCGTAGCCGCCGCGTTCGGCCCAGCCCACGACGGGGAAGAACCCCACGCCGCGCTCGCGCAGCCAGGCCCGCTTCTCGCCGGCCGCGAACCGCAGATACGCCTCGGCCCAGCGCCGGGCCCACTCGTCCTCCGGCCGGTCGAAGCCGGCATTGCCGAACCAGTCCTCCCTGGCCAGGTCGAGCGAGTCCCTGATGCCCATCCGGCGCTGCTCGGGCGAGTCGACGAAGAACAGGCCGCCGAACGACCACCAGGCCTGACCGCCGAGGTTCGCCCGCGGCTCCTGGTCGACGATCGTGACCCGCCGCCCCGCGGACACCGCCTCGGCGGCGGCGACCAGGCCGGACAGGCCCCAGCCGATCACGAGCACATCCGTTCCCCGGGTACGGGCTGTCGTCATGGCGACTCCTTCGTCGACGTGGTGGGGCGATGCCGGGACTCCAGCTAGGAGGTGAGACCGAGGTCGGTGCGGTGCTGCTGCGCGGGACCGACGCCGGACGGCTCGAAGGTGTTGACCAGTGAGTGGGCGGCCCGTTGCAGGTAGTCCCAGAAGGCCGCATCGTGCATCGGCGACAGCTGGGCCTCATCGAGCGCGGTCCTCATGTGCGCCAGCCAGCGGTCACGGGCGTCGGGGTTCACGTGGAACGGCACGTGACGCATCCGCAGCCGAGGGTGGCCGCGCTGCTCGCTGTACGTGGTCGGCCCGCCCCAGTACTGCTCCAGGAACATCCTGAGCCGGACCTCCGCCGCCCCGAGGTCCTCCTCGGGGTACATCGGCCTCAGCACGGGATCGAGCGCGACCTCGCGGTAGAACACCGCGACGATGCGTTCGAAGGTCTCGTTTCCACCGATCTCCTCGTAGAACGTCACTTCCGCTCCTTGCCGTCCGCGTTCGTGCCCGGCTTCTTCGCCTCGGAAGCCGTCTGGTTTCGCTTGCGCCATGTGCCGCGTTCGGGCGGATCCGGCACGCCGGTGACCGCGGTGGGGCGGGTCTTGGGCGGGTTGGCGCCGCGCACCCTCCGCGAGCCCTCCGGGCCGGTCGGGTAGACGGCGGCGAGCTCGGGCGCGGGGAGGCCGAGGTCCTCGACGGCCTGCTTGATGCGGAGGCGCAACTCCTGTGCGACATCGTCCTTGGCGTTGGCTCGGGTCTTGATGACCACGCGCATCACGATCGTGTCGCCGGTGATCGACTCCAGCCCCCACAGCTCGGGCATCTCGACCACCCGGGTGCGCCAGCGCGGATCTGAGGCGAGGCTGTTCGCGGCCTCCAGCAGAGCCTGTTCCACTCGGTCGACCGGAGCGTCCCGCGGCAGTCCGACGTCGGTGATCGCCCGTGCCCAGCCCTGTGACATGTTGCCGATGCGGGTGATCTCGCCGTTCCGCACATACCAGAGCGTGCCGTTCACATCGCGCACCTGGGTGATCCGCACGCTCACGTACTCGACGACTCCGCTGGCCAGCCCCAGATCGACGACGTCGCCGATGCCGATCTGATCCTCGGCGACGATGAACATCCCGTTGAAGACGTCCTTGACAATGTTCTGCGCACCGAAGCCGAGACCGGCGCCGACCGCTGCGGTGATGAGCGTGAGCGAGCCGAGCACCGATTCGTCGATCGCCCGCACGATCAGCACCAGTGCGACGATCACGAGGATCACGTTGACGATGTTCTGCAGGATCGTGCCGAGGGTGCGGGTGCGCTGCACGAGCCGCATCTGTGCCAGGGGCGACCGCTCCAACGCGACCGTGTCGCTGACCTGGGCCTTGTTCTTCGCGTTGTCGACGATGTGGCGCACCACTCGCCGGATCACCACGCGCAGCACGAACGAGAGCGTGATGCAGACGGCGAGGATGATCGCGATGCTCAACAGCTTCTCGCCGATGGTGCGGAGCACCACGAGCACGGACTCCCACGACCACGGCTCGGGCGGCGTCGCGTCGGCGAGGGGAACCAGGATCACGCTCCGATCCTACCGAGCGGGGCCCGGGTGCGGGCTGGACGCGGGGATCAGTCGTCGGCGTCCCTCGACTGCGCGGCGAGGGCCCGTTCGACGTCCGCGAGGTTCTCGTGCACGAGGCGACGCAGCGCGGGGGCGACGTCCTGATGCTCCGCGAGCCAGGCGCGGGTCGCGTCGCGCAGCTCGCGGTTCGCGAGCGAGCGCGGGAACAGGCCGACGACCAGGTAGTCGGCGATCTGGTAGGTGCGCGACTCCCAGACGGGCAGCAGCATGTCGAAGTACCGCGGGATGAACGCACCGAGCACGTCGGTGCCGGAGGGATGCACGAAGCCGAGCGCGGCGGAGCGCACGATCGTGTTCGGCAGCCCGTCCTCCTCGACCAGCGAGGCCCACGCCGCCTCCTTGGCCGCAGCGGTGGGAAGGGCCGCTCTGGCCTGGGCGGCGAACTCGGCGCCCTTCGACGTGTTGTCGGCGGCGAGCGCGGCGTCGATCGTGGCGGCGTCGGTCGCCCCCGCCGCCGCGAGGCCGACGAGCAGCTGCCACGACAGGTCGGCATCGATCTCCAGGCCGGGCAGCGTCTCCTCCCCGGCGCGCAGCCGGCCGACGACGCCCGCCTGCTCGGGCGTGACGATCGCGTTCGCGAACGAGGTGACGAGCTGCAGCTGTGCGTCGCTCCCCGGGACGGCCTGCTGCGCGAGCGCCCACAGACCGTCGGCGACCTTCTCCCGTGCGGCGGCGCGCGCGGACGGGGCGACATAGGAGGTGGCCGCGAGGTTCAGCTGTGCGAGGGTGGTACGGATCGTGGTCGACTCGGTCTCGCGGCCGATGTTGCCGAGCACGAGGTCGATGTAGTCGCTCGCGGCGCTCTCGGCATCGCGGGTCTGATCCCAGGCCGCGCCCCACACCAGTGAGCGCGCCAGAGGGTCGCGGATGTCGGAGAGATGGGCGATCGCCGTGGCCAGCGACTTCTCGTCGAGACGGATCTTCGCATAGGCGAGGTCCTGGTCGTTGAGCAGCACGAGCGCCGGCCGCCTGCGACCCTGGAGCTCCGGGAGCTCGGTGCGGTCGCCGTCGACGTCGACCTCGAGGTAGTGCGTGCGCACCAGCGCCTCGCCGTCGAGGTCGTAGAAGCCGATGCCGAGCCGGTGCGGTCGGATCGTCCGGTGGTCGGCCGGGGCGGTCTGGGTGACCGCGAACCGGGTGATCACGCCGTCGGCGTCCTCGACGATCACGGGGGCGAGCGTGTTGACGCCCGCGGTCTCCAGCCACTTCTTCGACCAGGTGGACAGGTCGCGTCCGCTGGTGCGCTCCAGCTCGGTGAGCAGGTCGGAGAGCTCGGTGTTGCCCCAGGAGTGCTTCCGGAAGTACTCCGAGACGCCGGCGAAGAACGCGTCGATGCCCACCCAGGCGGTGAGCTGCTTGAGCACCGAGCCGCCCTTGGCGTAGGTGATGCCGTCGAAGTTGACCAAGACGTCTTCCAGGTCGTTGATCTCGGCGACCACGGGGTGCGTGGAGGGCAGCTGATCCTGTCTGTAGGCCCAGGTCTTCTCCATCGCGTTGAACGTCGTCCACGCCTCGGTCCACTCGGTGGCCTCGGCGGTGGCGATGGTCGACGCCCATTCGGCGAACGACTCGTTCAACCAGAGGTCGTTCCACCACTTCATGGTCACCAGGTCGCCGAACCACATGTGAGCGAGCTCGTGCAGGATCGTGACGACGCGACGCTCCTTGACCGCGTCGGTGACCTTGCTGCGGAAGACGTAGGTCTCGGTGAACGTCACCGCGCCGGCGTTCTCCATCGCGCCGGCGTTGAACTCCGGCACGAACAGCTGGTCGTACTTGGCGAACGGGTAGGGCACGCCGAACTTCGACTCGAAGTAGGCGAAGCCCTGCCGGGTCTTCTCGAAGACGTACTCGGCGTCCAGGTGCTGCCAC
>JBASAE010000434.1:0-5302 GCA_049654285.1 Microbacterium sp. | reverse complement strand
AGCAGCGCGGCGAGCCCGTCGACGTCGGCGGCGCCGGCCCGGCGGGCGGCATCGATCACGATCTGGGCGCAGGCACGGGCGTCTGCGAGGGCGTCGTGATGCGGGAAATCGCCGAAGCCGGCGGCTGCAGCCGCCTTGGGCAGCTTGTACGAGTCCAGCTGGTAGGTCTTGCGGGCCACGGCGAGCGAGCACAGCGAGCGGTACGGCGGCGGAGTGAGCCCCGTCGCCTCGCACGAACGGCGCAGCACGTTCAGATCGAATCCGGCATTGTGGGCCACCAGCACGTCCGCCCCCGCGAACCCGTGCAGACGATCGAGCTGGTCCTCCCATGCGGGCGCGCCCACGACGTCCTCGGGGCGGATGCCATGGATCCGGACGTTCCACTCCTGGAACTCGTCGTACCCGGCGGGCGGGCGGATGAGCCATCCGGTCTGGGCGACGACCTCGCCGCCGCGCACCCGCACCAGGCCCACCTGACAGGGGGATGCCGGACTGGAGTTCGCGGTTTCGAAGTCGATCGCAGTGAAGTCCAGGGCCACGCCTCCACTCTGTCGCGACGCCCGGCTCCGGCATCCGAGGCGCGCCGCCGTCGTGCGCTTCCCGCTACGCGGCGGCTGGTGTCCCCTCCGCGAGAGGCGTGAGCGGACTGGCATCCGACCCGCTCACGCCTGCTGACGCGGGTCTGTGCGCTCGCCGCGGATCGTTGTGTGGAATCCGTCCGCGAGAAGCGCGTCTTCCCGCGGAGTGCGCGCCCCGGTCGTGGCGTCGGAGGTCCGTCATAGGCTGGCGGAATGAGCATGGGCGAGCGCGCGACGAGTTTCGGGGCCGAGAGCGACAGCTACGAGAAGGGCCGGCCGGAGTACCCCTTCGAGGCCGTCGCCTGGATGCTGGAGCGGATGCCGGACGGTGCGCGCCGCGTCGCCGACGTGGGCGCGGGCACCGGCAAGCTGACGCGTGTGCTCGCCGAGGCGGCGGCCGCCGAGATCGTCGCGGTCGATCCGGATGCCGCCATGCTCGCCGCCCTGCACGAGCGGCTGCCGCAGGTGCCGACGTTCGTGGGCACGGCGGAGTCCCTGCCGCTGCCGGACGCCTCGGTCGACGCCGTGGTGATGGGGCAGGCGTGGCACTGGGTCGACCCCATGCCGGCCTCCGCCGAGATCGGCCGGGCGGTGCGGCCGGGCGGAATCCTCGGTCTGATCTGGAACGTGCGCGACGAACGTACCGACTGGGTGCGCCGTTTGACGCTCATCATGCAGGGCAGCCCGGCTGAGTCGATGGTCAGCGGCCCCGGTCCGACGGTCGCCGCACCGTTCGGCGCGGTCGAGGAGCGCCGCTGGGAGTGGAAGCGTCCGATGACCCGGGATGAGCTGCTGCACATGGCGCGTTCGCGCAGCTACATCATCACCGCGCCCGCCGAGGAGAAGGCGCGCATCGAGCGCGAGATGAACGCCCTGTTCGACGACCTGGGCATGGAGGGCGACGACACGATCGACATGCCGTATCTCACGGCGGCGTATCGGGCGGTGCGCGGCGACTGAGCGCGGGGTGGGCGGCATCCGCCCCGGTAGACTCGTACCCCGTGGCCCTCACCATCGGAATCGTCGGACTGCCCAATGTCGGCAAGTCCACTCTCTTCAACGCGCTGACCAAGAACGACGTGCTCGCGGCGAACTACCCGTTCGCGACGATCGAGCCGAACGTCGGAGTGGTGAGCCTGCCGGATCCGCGTCTCGCCGTGCTCGCCGGCATCTTCGGCAGCGAGCGCATCCTGCCTGCGACGGTGTCCTTCGTCGACATCGCCGGCATCGTGCGCGGTGCGAGCGAGGGGGAGGGGCTGGGCAACCAGTTCCTCGCGAACATCCGTGAGGCCGACGCGATCGCCCAGGTGGTGCGCGGCTTCTCCGACGACGACGTGGTGCACGTGGACGGCGCGGTGAACCCGGCGTCCGACATGGAGACGATCAACGCCGAGCTGATGCTCGCCGACCTGCAGACCGTCGAGAAGGCGATCCCGCGGTTCGAGAAGGAGGTGCGCGGCAAGAAGACCGATCCCTCGGTGCTCGAGGCCGCGTCCGCGGCGAAGGATGCGCTGGAGCGCGGCATCCTGCTCTCGGTCTCGGGGATCGACCTCGCGCCGATCAAGGAGCTCGGCCTGCTCACGTCGAAGCCGGTCATCTTCGTGTTCAACGTCGATGAGGCCGTGCTCACCGACTCTGCGCGCAAGGCCGAGCTGGCGGCGCTGGTCGCGCCCGCGCAGGCGATCTTCCTGGACGCGAAGATCGAGTCGGAGCTCATCGACCTCGACCCGGAGGATGCCGCCGAGCTGCTGGCGTCGACGGGTCAGGAGGAGTCGGGGCTCGACCAGCTCGCCCGCATCGGCTTCGACACGCTGGGGCTGCAGACCTACCTCACCGCGGGCCCCAAGGAGGCCCGCGCCTGGACGATCGGCAAGGGGTGGAAGGCCCCACAGGCCGCCGGCGTGATCCACACCGACTTCGAGAAGGGCTTCATCAAGGCCGAGGTCATCTCGTTCCAGGACCTGGTCGACACCGGCTCGGTCGCCGAGGCCCGCGCGAAGGGCAAGGCCCGCCTGGAGGGCAAGGACTACGTCATGCAGGACGGCGACGTGGTGGAGTTTAGGTTTAACGTCTAGCGTTATTGACGCTCTTCGTTATGCACTAGCCATGTGATCAGATCGTTCGGGAGCAAAGGCACCGAGCACATCTGGGATGAGCAGTACGTCAAGGGTGTTGATCGAACTGTGCAGCGGGCGACTCTGCGCAAACTCGAACTGATTCACGCGGCGAAGGACGTCGAGGACCTCTGGATTCCGCCAGGGAATCGATTGGAGCGACTTGCTGGCGATCGCCGCGGGCAGCACGGCATCCGCGTGAACGCGCAGTGGCGGATCTGCTTCGTCTGGAGAGATGGAGGTGCGGAGGATGTCGAACTCGTCGACTATCACTGAGGCTGACCTGATCGATCCCATTCACCCGGGAGAGATCCTGATGGAGCACTTCATCGAGGGCTTCGGGATCACTCAGAACAAGCTGGCGGTGTCGATCGGCGTACCGCCGCGTCGTATCAACGAGATCGTGCACGGCAAGCGGGGCATCACCGCCGACACGGCGATCCGTCTGGCACGGTACTTCGGCACGTCCGACGAGTTCTGGATGAACCTGCAGTCGAGCTACGAGCTGCGGATCGAACGCCGGACGCTGCGTGACAAGGTTGCGGCGATCACACCTCTGAAGGCCGCATGAGCGGCGGACCAGAGCGGCGGCTCGTCCGCAAAGCCGTCGGCTATGTCGTGCACGAAGAGCGGTTGCTTGTTTTCACGCACGATGATGTGCCTCTAGAAGTTGCCGGTGTCCAGGTGCCTGCAGGCACTATTGAGTCGGGTGAGGCGCCAGAGGTCGTCGTCGTGCGAGAGGTACTCGAGGAGACCGGGCGTGCCGTGCGTGTTGTCGGCGCACTGGGCGTCGAACGCTACGACGTGTGGCCCTCCAAGCCGGAGGTGCACGAGCGGCACTTCTTCCAGCTGGCTCCTGTGGAGGAAGAACTTCCTGAGCGGTGGGTCGCAGGTGAAGGAGACCCCTCGGACGGCGGTCAAGTTCAGCGGTGGACGTGCTACTGGATGCCACTCGAACAGGCTCACGTGCTGTGTGCAGGGTTTGGGGCGCGACTCGGCGAGATCGTGCCGGACCTGACGTAATCTCTGTGAGAGCACGTGCCCTGCCGCCCACTGCGTCGGCATCGCCGTCAACCCGCACGGCGGGCACGCAGGACGATGTCGTGGACGTGATGGCTTGAGGCGGCTCCCGCAGGGCGCTCACGGCGCTCGTTGACGTCGATCTCCCACTCCGGGGACGCGGTCAATGCTGTGACGAAGTCATCGGTGGTGACGAATGCCTCGTGGTCAAATGGCCGGGTGAGCTCCGGGTCCGCATGTGACGTGGCCGTCCGAAGATCGCGGACGTCGTGGTTGACGATCAGGAGATGACCGCCTGGTGCGACTGCGTCGAGGACATTCGCGACGCCGCGCGCATCCGGGGTCCGTGGGATCGAGGCGTATGCCGCGGTGACCAGGTCGTATCGGGCTCCGGCGAAGGGGGCTGCGGCGTTGGCGTCGGCCCGCAGGGCATCCACCATCAGCGAACGATGCTGCGCCGCGGCGCGCACGCGGTCGAGGGCCAGCTGCGAGATGTCGCACGCCGTGACCCGCCATCCCTGCTCTGCGAGCCACAGGGCGTCGCCGCCTTCTCCTGCCCCGATGTCCAGGGCGGTTCCTGGGGCGAGATCGGTCACCTCGTCGACGAGCGAGCCGTTGGGTCTGCCGCTCCAGCGGGGGCCCTCGCGGTAGCGACCGTCCCAATCGGCGGCGTGGGCGACGGGGCGGGTGGCTGCTGCGAGGTCTTCTTGGGCCAGATCCGCGCTGACCATCGCTCCGACCCGTGTACCGGCGGCCGCGGTGGGGAGCACCTGCAGCATGGGCTCGGCGAGCGTGCCGACCGCGTAGAGACCCGGTATGGCCGTGCGTCCGGTGACGGGATCCGTCTCGACATGGCTCGCCACACCGGTGGGGTGCTCAGTGGCGGTCAGGCCAAGGTCGGCGAAGGGGTCGACCCGAGCATGCAGGCGGCTGCTGACGAAGATGGTGTCTGCTGGCAACTCGGTGCCATCGGCCATCCGCAGCGCGCGTAGCCGGCCCTCGTCGTCGTTGAGGATCTGTTCGACAGGGCAGGCGATGACCTGCACCCCGGCGGCGGCGAGGGTCGCCAGCTGCGGATCGTCGGCCGGAACGCCGTCATGGACCACGACCGTGAGCAGCGCGGTGAGCTGGCGCAACAGAGGCAGCGCATGCAGGCCGGCAGGCGAGGTCACAATCGCCACGATCCGCCCGTCCCGCGACTCGTAACCGTGGCAGAACGGGCAGTGGATGACCGATCGGCCCCAGTGCTCGGCAAGGCCGGGGATGTCGGGAAGCTCGTCCGTCAGACCGGTCGCCGCCACCACGCGCCGGGCGTGGAGCACGTGGCCGCCGGTCAGCTCGATGCGGAAGTCGTCGGCGTCACGGGTGACCCGGGTGGCTTTCCCGGTGAGGACCTCCGTGCCGTAGGAGCGCACTTCGGTGCGAGCGATCTCCAGGAAATCACTGGGGGCGCGTCCTTCGTGGCCGAGGTAGCTGTGCATCGTGGTCGCTGACGCATTGCGCGGGTCTCCGGCATCGACAACGATCACCGACCGCCGCTGGCGGGAGAGTTGCAACGCGGCGGCCAGGCCGGCGGCTGAGCCGCCGATG
>JBASAE010000433.1:0-1654 GCA_049654285.1 Microbacterium sp. | reverse complement strand
GCCGTGCTCCGTCACGCCGGGCGCCCGGCGGCCACCGCCCGGGGCTGGTTCCTGCAGCCGCACGACACCTCCGCCCATGAGGGCGGCTCGTTCGCGGAGATGCCTGCCCGCGATGACATGCCGGAGTGGACCGCCCCCGACTGGCCCGGCGAGTTCGTGCGCACCCCGCACATGCTGCGGGCGGAGGAGCAGAAGGGCAGGGCGCGCGCCTGGATCCGACCGCTGATCCCGCTCGTCGAGGATGAGCGGATCAGTCCGACGGCGCGGATGCTGGGGATCGTCGACATCGCGAACGGCCTCACTCCGCGGGTCTCGCCGCACGAGGTGGCGTTCCCGAACCTCGACCTCACGGCTCACCTCCTGCGCGAACCCGAGGGCGAATGGGTCGGCTTCGACACCACGATGAGCGTCGGACCGGGCGGACTCGGCATCACGCACACCGTGCTGCACGACGACCGGGGACCGGTCGGCACGTCGGTGCAGTCGCTCACGGTGCGCCCGATGCGCTGATCCTCTTCCGAGCCCTCCGGATACGGGGTAGAGTGGTCATTCAGTGAATGGCCACTAACTGAAATCCAGGAGATGCGATGACGCAGCTCGTGAGCGCCGCCGCACCGGGCGCAGAGAGCTACCGGCAGACCCACGACGCCCAGCACGCGCTGGCCGCCGACCTCCGCGAGCGCCTCGCCCGGGCGTCCCTCGGCGGCCCCGAGCGATCCCGCGAGCGGCACATCGCCCGCGGGAAGCTGCTCCCCCGCGATCGGGTCGATCGCCTGCTCGACGAGGGCAGCCCGTTCCTGGAGGTCTCCCCGCTCGCCGCCGACGGCATGTACGGCGGAGAGGCACCCGCGGCCGGCGTCATCGCCGGGATCGGCCTGGTGCACGGCCGGCACGTGATGGTGGTCTGCAACGACGCCACCGTCAAGGGCGGCACCTACTTCCCGATGACGGTGAAGAAGCATCTGCGCGCCCAGGAGATCGCGCGGGAGAACCGGCTGCCATGCATCTACCTGGTCGACTCGGGCGGCGCGTTCCTGCCGATGCAGGACGAGGTGTTCCCCGATCGCGAGCACTTCGGCCGCATCTTCCACAACCAGGCCCGGATGTCGGCCGAGCGCATCCCGCAGATCGCCGCCGTGCTCGGATCCTGCACCGCCGGCGGCGCCTATGTGCCGGCGATGAGCGACGAGACCGTGATCGTGCGGAACCAGGGCACGATCTTCCTCGGCGGGCCGCCGCTCGTGAAGGCCGCGATCGGCGAGGTCGTCACGGCGGAGGAGCTGGGCGGCGGGGAGCTGCACGCCCGCCGCTCCGGCGTCGCCGACCACCTGGCCGAGGACGATGAGCACGCGCTGGAGATCGTGCGCGACATCGTCGCCACCCTCCCGCCGCCTGCGGATCCGGTGTGGGAGGTGCTGCCGACCGTCGCCCCGGCCGCCGACCCGACCGAGCTGTACGGCGTCGTGCCGGTCGACGTGAACCAGCCCTACGACGCCCGCGAGGTGATCGCCCGCCTGGTCGACGGCAGCGAGCTGCACGAGTTCAAGCACCTGTACGGCGAGACGCTGATCACCGGGTTCGCGCGCATCCACGGGCATCCGGTCGGCATCCTCGCGAACAACGGCGTGCTGTTCAGCGAGTCGGCGCAGAAGGG
>JBASAE010000432.1:0-5265 GCA_049654285.1 Microbacterium sp. | reverse complement strand
CGCCGAGCTGAACATCCCCACCGGCATCCCGCTGGTGTACGAGCTCGACGAGGACAACGTGCCCACCGGTCCCGGCCGCTATCTCGACCCCGAGGCCGCGGCTGCCGGTGCGGCCGCCGTCGCCGCGCAGGGCAAGAAGTAGCGACACCCCGCCTTACCGTCGATACCCCCTCCTGGCCACGCGGCCAAGAGGGGGTATCGAGGTTAAGACGGGGTGTTCGTGGTGTGAGGTCAGTCCTCTCGGGCCTCCTGCGCCTCAGCGGCGATCGCGATGTCCTCCTCCGAGGTCGCCCAGTCGCCCGTCGCGAGATAGACGACCTTCTTCGCGACCGCCACGGCGTGATCGGCGAAGCGCTCGTGATAGCGGCTCGCCAGCGTGGCGTCCACCGTCGCGGTGGCCTCGCCCTTCCAGGTGTCGCTGAGCACCTTCTCGAACACGCTGGCGTGCAGTTCGTCGACGTCGTCGTCCGCGTTGCGGATCGCGTCGGCGAAGGCCAGGTCCTGGGTGCGCAGCAGCTCCGTGAGTGTGCGCGAGATCTCGACGTCGAGCTCGCCCATCTTGGTGAAGGTGCCCTTCAGCCCCTTCGGGATGGCGCGCTCGGGGAAGCGCAGCCGTGCGAGCTGGGCGATGTGCTCGGCCATGTCTCCCATGCGCTCCAGGGATGCGCTGACCCGCAGGGCGGTGACGACGATCCTGAGGTCACGGGCCACGGGCTGTTGACGGGCGAGGATCTCGATGGCCTGCTCGTCGAGGGTCACGGCCAGCTCGTCGATCTTCGCGTCGTCGGCGATCACCTCTTCGGCCAGCGAGACGTCGCTGGTCGCGAACGACCGCGTCGCCTTGTCGATCGACACGGTCACGAGCTCGGCGATCTCGACCAGCCGGGCCTGCAGATCCTCGAGGGACTGGTGGAAGACTTCGCGCATTGTGCGACGCACCCTTTCATCACGGCTCGGCCTGTCGCCGAGCGGGCGCGCGCATCCCGCGCGGCCCGCCTGCGATTGTGTCCGCCGAAGGTTAACGAACGGTGCCCGCTGCGTGAACAGTGCGTCCTATCCCCGCGAGCGGCGGCTGAACGGCAGATGGTGCGGGTGCCGCGGCCCTACGCTGGGAGGCATGACCGCGCCGCAGATCGCGTTGCTCGCCCTCGCCACCGGCGTGTTCATCGGTGTCGGCTTCGCGCTGCTCATCGGCTGGGCGTACCGGATGCGGGCCCAGGCCGCCGATGAGTCGGCCTCGGGGCTTCCCGCGGGGGTGGCCGAGGTGCTCGCCGGCATGGACGACGCGGCCTGCGTGCTCGACTCGTCGGGTCTCGTGCTGGCGGCCTCCCCGGCGGCGGCGCGCTTCGGCATCGAGATCGACGCCGTGCTGGAGAACCCGGAGCTGCGCAGGCTGGTGCGAGCGGTGCGACGGGACGGCACGAGTGAGAGCGAGACACTGCGCCTGAGCCGGGGCGGACGGCTTCCGGACTCGCGACTGGTGTCGGCCCGTGCGAGCGCGCTGGGCTCCCGGCTGATCCTGCTGATCCTGCGCGACGTCACAGAGCGCGAGCGTCTGGATCAGGTGCGTCGAGACTTCGTCGCCAACACCAGCCATGAGCTCAAGACCCCGGTCGGCGCGGTGGGCCTGCTCGCCGAGGCGATCGAGTCCGCCGCCGACGATCCGGCTCAGGTGCGGGCGTTCGCCGCACGGATCCAAGCGGAGGCGAAGCGGCTCGGCCAGCTCACCGGCCGCATCATGAGCCTGTCGCGCCTGCAGTCCGCCGACGCGCTCGCGGAGCTGAAGCCGGTGTCCCTCGACGAGGTGATCGCCGCGTCCCTCGAGGCGCACGCCGTCCAGGCCGACTCCGCGGCGGTCGAGTTGGTGCGCGGCGGCGATCGCGGGGCGTGGGTGCGCGGCGACGCGCAGATCCTCATCGAGGCGGTCGGCAACCTCGTCGCGAACGCGATCGCGTACTCGCCGAAGGGATCGCGGGTCGGCGTCGGGGTCAAGATCGACGGTGAGATCGTCGAGATCGCGGTGTCCGATCAGGGGATCGGCATCGCCGAGGCCGACCGTGAGCGCATCTTCGAGCGCTTCTACCGCGCCGATGACGCGCGTTCGCGGCGCACCGGCGGCACCGGGCTGGGGCTGTCGATCGTCAAGCACGCGACCCAGCGGCACGGCGGCGAGGTGCGCGTCTGGTCTCGCATCGGCCGCGGCTCGACCTTCACGATCCGCCTGCCGCGCATCTATGCACCTGGCGCCGAAGCGGCGCTGAAGAAACGGAAGAAGCGTAAGCGGAATGCCTGACCGCAGGCGTCCGAGAAGTCCTGACCACGTCCGAAACGGAGACAGCGCATGACCCGCATCCTGCTCGTCGAAGATGAGCCCGACCTCGCAGACCCGCTCGCGTTCCTGCTGCGCCGGGAGGGGTACGAGGTCGAGATCGCCGAGGACGGTCCCGACGCGCTCACCGCGTTCCGCGAGCGCGGGGCCGACGTCGTGCTGCTCGATCTCATGCTCCCCGGCATCCCGGGGACGGAGGTGTGCCGTCAGATCCGCCAGACCTCGACCGTGCCGATCATCATGCTCACCGCGAAGGACTCCGAGGTCGACATCGTGGTGGGGTTGGAGCTCGGCGCCGACGACTACGTCACCAAGCCGTACTCCTCCCGCGAGCTGCTGGCCAGGATGCGGGCGGTGCTGCGCCGTGCTGCGCCCGCCGAGGAAGGGCTTGACGAGCGGGTGCTGACCGGCGGTCGCGTCGAGCTCGACATCGACCGTCACACGGTCTCGGTGGACGGCGAGGTCGTGAACATGCCGCTCAAGGAGTTCGAGCTGCTCGAGGTGCTGATGCGCAACGCCGGGCGCGTGCTCACCCGCGGTCAGCTGATCGACCGGGTGTGGGGGAGTGACTACTTCGGCGACACGAAGACCCTGGACGTGCACATCAAGCGCATCCGCTCGCGCATCGAGGAGCATCCGTCCGATCCGGTGATGCTGGTCACCGTGCGTGGGCTCGGATACCGCTTCGAGGGCTGATCGGGAGCAGACGGAACGTCGAAGAGGCCGGCCCCGTGCGGGGACCGGCCTCTTCGGAAGCGGGGTTACGGGGTGACCGTGGCGCTGGGCTTCGGAGCCGGGCCGGGGACCAGGTCGGAGTAGTACGGCAGGGCGCCGTCGAGCACGGGGACGTCGGCGGACTCGCCCGTGCCGTCACCGGACTGGAAGAACACCTTCACGGTGGCCCCGGGCTTGACGTTCAGGTCGTCGATGCGCAGCGGCTCGTCGTTGGCTCCCAGGCTGACGAGCTTGCCCGCCTCGACGTCGACCGTGAGCGGGGGGAGGCTCTCGACGGTGATCGTGAGCGTCTCGCTCCGGTCCGTGTCGTTGACGATGCCGGCGACGAGGTTGCCGACCTCGCCGTTCTCGTCGGCGACGATCATCACGTTGCGGACGGCCAGGGGGCCGGACTCGGCGCCGATGTTGACACCGTCCGAGGCAGAGTAGGAGATCGTGCTGGCCTGGTGGGTCAGGAACGTGCATCCCGTGGTGCCGAGCAGGGTGGCGAGGCCGAGGGCGACGACGGCGCCGAGGCGCGGAGCAGACGCAGCAAGGCGCGATTTCACGGGTCCTCCTGAGGTGCAGACGATGATCCTCGGCAAGTCTACCGGTACCGGCCGTGGACGACGATGCCGACGCCGCGGAGGATGCGGGTGCAAACCTTAGTGCATATCCGCTGTGGTATCCTGGAGATTGCCGAAAGGACACGTTTTTATGCTTTTTGAGGTTGGCGAAACCGTCGTCTACCCGCACCACGGTGCGGCGACGATCATCGAGGTCAAGGACCGCGTGATCAAGGGGGAGACGAAGAAGTATCTGAAGCTCAACGTCACCCAGGGCGATCTCATCATCGAGGTTCCGGCCGAGAACGTCGATCTGGTCGGCGTGCGTGATGTGATCGGCAAGGAAGGCCTCGACCACGTCTTCGAGGTGCTGCGTGCGCCGTTCACCGAGGAGCCGACCAACTGGTCGCGTCGCTACAAGGCGAACCTCGAGAAGCTCGCCTCGGGCGACGTCATCAAGGTCAGCGAGGTCGTTCGTGACCTGTGGCGCCGCGATCAGGACCGCGGTCTCTCGGCCGGCGAGAAGCGCATGCTGGCGAAGGCCCGTCAGATCCTCATCTCCGAGCTCGCGCTCGCCGAGAAGATCGACGAGGACAAGGCCGGAGAGCTGCTCGACGAGGTGCTCGCCTCCTGATCCCCGTGTTTCCGAGGAGGGCGGATGCTGCGGCATCCGCCCTCCTCGTCTTTTCGCGCGCCCGCTCGGGGAGGCGAGGCTGGTTGGTACCGTCGAGGCATGATGCGAACCCCTCGGGACTCCGGCAGGCTGCCGCTTCGGTTCGACGACGGATTCCGCGGCACGATCGCGATCCTCGTCGCGTCGCCGCTGATGGCGGTCGCGATCGTCCAGGGTGCGCGGTGGGGGGAGTCCGTCGCGCTGGGCTCCGTCGTCGGCTTCGCGGGACTCTCGCTGACGGTGTTCTCGCTGGTGTATGTGATCTGGACGCATCGGCTCTTCCATGCCACGCCGCGGAAGGAGCTCGCGCGGATCGCCGCCGAGCAGTACCGCCGCGGGCCCTCGCGGCTGGAGCGTTGGATGGGTTTCGCGGGAGCCGAGAGCTGGGCGATGTGGGCGGCGATCGCGTCGATCCTCGTCGCGATGCTGACCGCGATCGCCTGGTACTCCGATCGCTCGGTGTGGCTGCCGCTGGTCACGATCGGCACCGCCGCGAGCTCATGGGCGCTGATGGCCTACGCGTTCGCGCTGCGCTACCTGCGGCTGCACGCCGCGGGCGAGGAGATCGAGTTCGAGATCCGCGAGGACCCGGCCTTCTCCGACTTCCTGTCGATGTCGTTCCTGATCGCCACGGTCGCGGCGCTGTCGGCGGGCACGCCGCGCACCCGGGCGGGGCTGAGGTCGGTGCGCGCGCAGACGATCATCGCCTTCGCGTTCAACTCTCTCGTCATCGCGATGATCGTGTCGCTGGTGCTCGGCCTCTTGAACGCGGGCTGAGCCGGTAGCGTGAGACTGTGAGTCTGAGACCAGTTCCGCAGACCGCGATCGTGGTCGTCGCGGCGGGTTCCGGCACGCGTCTGGATGCTGGGGCGCCGAAGGCGTTCGTCGGCATCGACAGCCGCTCGATCCTCCGGCATGCGCTGGACGGCGTGTTCGCCGCGGAGCCGATGCAGGTGGTCGTCGTCGCCCCTCCGGGGCTGGAG
>JBASAE010000431.1:0-12751 GCA_049654285.1 Microbacterium sp. | reverse complement strand
CAGACCGCGACCCTCCCGCTGGGCGCCGACGGCACGGTGACCCGACGCATCCGCTTCCTGACGACCGGCTTCTACGCACTGACCCTCTCGGCCTGCGACGACGGGTACACCGGCCCCGGCGTCGACGAGGGCAGGTGGGTCTCCTCCGGCCCCTTCGACCCCTGGGACGACGTCCCGTTCTTTGTACTGGAGGACGCCGCGGAGCAGGTGCCGACGTCCGAGCCGACACCGACCCCCGACCCGACACCGGCATCGACTCCCGAGCTGGCATCGATTCCCGACCCGACACCGACGAGTTGAGCCCCGCGATCCTCCTCCGGTCGCGCTCGGACGAGGATCACGACGATGTCCGCCGCGTCTTCCGCGCCGAGGTGCGCATCGGATAGCCTCACTGCGAGGGCGGCATCCCGCGCCCGCAGGAGAAAGGATCCCCCCATGGCAGGAAAGTTCGAGCTGTACACCGACAAGGGTGGCGAGTGGCGGTTCCGCCTGAAGGCCGGCAACGGCGAGGTCATCGCCACGGCGAGCGAGGGATACACGTCCAAGTCCGGAGCGCTGAACGGCATCGACTCGATCCGCCGCAACGCCCCGGAGGCCGAGGTCGTCGAGGTCGACTGACCGAAGAAGAGGAAAGCGGGATGGATGCCCATGGCGTCCATCCCGCTTTCTTCAGCCCTGCGTCTGCCGGTCCGCGATCAGCAGCCCGCGTCGAAGGTCACGTTGCTGAGGTAGACCGCGCCGTACGAGTCGGGCCGCTGGGCCGTCGTCATCGGACGGTTCATCCGGACCGTGAGGGTCTTGGTGGGCCCAGCGAGCGTGAACGTCGCCGCGTAGTCGGGGTTGCCCGGCACGACATCGGTCCAGTCCTGGCTGACCACCCACCCGTCCTTGTCGTACTGAAGCCGGCTTCCGAGCGTCGTGTTCTCCTTCGAGACCCCGTCCACGAACACGTACTCACGGTAGACCAGCTTGGTGCCGTCGGCCGTCCGCGCACTGTCGATGTCCCAGATCGTGAACTCCAAGTCGCTGACCGGCGTGTCGAACGTGAACGTGGTGACGACGGAGAACCGCTGGTCCCGCGCGGCGTTCGGCGCCTCGACTGCACCGTCCTTGAGGTGGGCGGCCAGCATGAGGCCGAGCGGGTAGTCGCCGTTGGCGTCCCTGCCGCCGGGGGTGAAGTGCTCGCCATAGGGCTCGAGGCTCGCCCCGAAGGCGGTCTCCGCAGTGAAGCCGACTCTCTGCCCGGAGGCGGTGACGATCGAGCCGTTCCCCGTGGCAGCGCCGGTCTTGGCGAAGTCGGTTCCCCACTCGATGGCACCCGCACCGTCGCACGGAGTCTCCGGGGAGTCGCAATCGCAGACCATTGCGACGGTCTGCACGTGGTTGCCCTCGGTGGGGGTGGTGCAGTCCGTGTTCGTCGAAGAGACGATCTGGAGGCAGTCACTGGGCGCCGTCGCCGTGTCGTTCCACGCACCATTCGCGAGATAAGCAAAGAGCGCCTTTTCCACGTTCGCGGTGGCGGACTCGAACGGCCAATTGTCGTTGATGTACCCCATGTCCGTGTAAGCCCAGATCGCATACTGGGTGGCCTCGATAGCGGCGGACTCAGTCAGACCCGTCTGACCGATCACCGCCTCCAACGCGCTCAACGACACATTCGGATAGGAGTGCCGAAGAATCCACTCGACCTTCGCCTGCACCTGACCGGCACTCAAGGACGCCGTCGGATTCCCCGCCAGTAGCTCGTTGCCCGTCGTCACACCGTTCTTGAAGTTGTTGCCGCCGAGATACCCGGCCGCACCGCTCACGTACCCGACCGTGTTCTTCGGATACGTGGCGTTGTGCTCGATGCAGTACGCGACGCAGTACCCGGCACCGAGATTGCCCACATCCACAGGGTTCGTGTAGACGTGACGCGTGCGCGTTCCCGAAGGACCGGTGCCCTCCGCCATCCAGGTGCCCTGGATCATGATCGGGATCTGCGCGCTCGTGGTCACACCGTTAGTCGTGATCGACGCCTGCACGTAGTAGGTGCCCGGCTTCGACGGACCCGTCACGCCGGTGACGTTCACTTGGCCTTGACTATTGGTCGTGAAGGTCTTCGCACCGGTCGCGCCGCCCGGCCACGTGAACCCGCCCGGCAGCGTCACCGTCACGGCGACCCCCGCTGCGGGAACCCCGTTGTCGGTGACGCTCACCGTGAAGTCACCGACCGGCGAACACACCCCGGATGGAACCGGCGACGTACCCGTCACACCGTCCCCCGACGCCGCCGCCGCCATCGGCACCGCGACCGCCGCCGCAACCACCGGAACCGACCACGCCGCACCCTTGACGATCGTACGACGGGGAAGGCCCCCCGCCTCACGCTGCTCTTCCAATTCTTTCTCCCCTTGTTTCCTCAGAAAGGACATTCAGAAGAAGGAGGCCGTACAGTCCTCGACCACGTGCGCCTATCTGCCCATGCACAGGCAGCCCGTCATGAACGTCATGTCCCGAGCAATAGATTCGGACATCGACGTGCGCAAGCAGAAATCTTGACCCCAAAAAAGAGGTAATTTTCAACGATCTCGTCAAAACTGCGTAATAACGCGGGCACGAGATGCTCCGCCGTGGTTCCGTCGTTCGATCGATCTGAGGGGCTCGGGGCTCCCACGGGGATATGGCGGGGCCTCGGTGCCTGTGGGGAGAGCAGACGCTTCGCGGTCCCGGGTCCTACACCTCGTCGAGCACTCCCTGTCCCCTATCTTTTAGTCACCTTGCGTCATGAAGACAATCCGACTCCCATCATGACCCCCGTCAGGGGGCACGACGGAGCGTGCGGGCCAACGCGACGTACTCCCGGGTCGTCACCTTCGGCAGATACGCCCGCGCCAGGGCCAGACCGACCGCCGGCAGCCGGGCGGGATCGGGATAGACCATGTGCAGCGCGCGGTACTCGGGGTGGAACTTGCTCTTGAAGGCCAGGAGGGACCGGAAGCCGTAGGCCGGCTCCAGCACGCGTCCTAGCCAGGACAGCAGCTCCGACACGGTGTCCGGATCCGCCGCCGTGCCGTCGTCCTGCGCGGTCGCGAGTGGCGCTCCCGACAGGCTCATGATCGCGAGCCCCTCCTCCTTCATGCGCAGGGCCGCCGAGGCGATCAGGAACTCCATCACGCCCGGCATCGCATCGTCGGCCCTGCGCATGAAGTCGAGCGTCCAGCCGACCCGCTCTCCGTCCTGCCACACCGGCAGCCAGCTGGTCACCGCCTGCAGTGCGCCGTCCGGTCCGATCGCGAGCATCAACGCCACCTCGGGATCCTTGAGCTCGTCGACGCCACCGAGCGTGAACCCCATCTCGGGCAGCGCCTTCTCGGCGACCCACTGCTCGCTCAGCGCATCGAGCCGGGCGACGAGCCCCGCGGGCAGATCCTGCCAGCGCGCCCACTCCGCGCGCAGCCCGTCGCGTGCACCACGGCGATACGGCTGCCGCACCTTCGCCCATGCCTTGCCCTCCAGTCCGAAGCGCTCCAGCGGCACCACGGTCTCCTCCCCGACCGGCAGATGCGACCAGCCGAGCTCCACCGCCACGGGCAGCACCTCGTCATGCACGCTGTACAGCACCGGCATCCAGCCCTGCCGGTCGCAGAAGTCGGCGAACCCGCGCACGGTCGCGGCGGCGTCCGTGCCCGCCGGGTCGGCGACGGCGATCGCGATGCCGGAGACGACCCGGTAGGCCACGGCGCCCCGGCCGTCGTCCGTGAACCAGTGCCGATTGCCCTCCCCGGTGCCGAGGAAGCCCAGCGTCCCGGCAGGCCGGGCCGCTCCCGCGCGCAGCAGTTCGCGGTAGCGCTCACCTCCGTCTCCGCCTTCCCCGAGTGCGGGAGCACGCAGCAGCCGTACCACGCCGATGACGAACACGGCCCAGAACAGCGGGCCGAGCATGTGCCGCACCGCCGTCGCGAACGCCCCGAAGCGCGTCGCCGTCCGGCCGTGCGCGAACCCGGGTGGCAGGAACCGCCGCAGCGCGTCGAGCAACGCGAACCCGATCGATCCGCCCGACGTCAGCGCGACCACGACATCCACCCCGGCGAGCACCCCCAGCGCCACGAGCGCCACCACCGCGAACCGCCGGCCTTCCCCCCGACCCGCCCGCACGCCGAAACGACGCCGGGTGAGGATCAGCACGGCGCACACGGCGAGTGGGACCACGGAGGCGACGATCGCGAACCCCGGGAAGGCGCGATCGATCGCGACGAGCTCGGCCGGATGCCGCAGATCGTCGACACCGATGCTCACCGCGATCAGCACGGCCGTCACGGCGTTCACGACCAGAGCGAGGATCCACGCCGCCCGCCGTCCGACGATCAGCCCCGCCGCGGCGACCACGCTGAGCAGCACCGGCACCAGACTCATCAGCGTCGACCAGATGCTGAAGCCGATGCCGGCCACGCACCGGTCGGAGAGATCATCGGCGCACCGCGTCAGGATCGCGTCCACGCCGGTGCCCCGTAGCCCGGCCACCACCGGTGAGAGCGGGCCGATCCCGATCCCGGTGAGCAGCACGATCAGCGGCCCGAGCCCGGTCACGGCCACGACCGCGGCGATCAGGGTGCGCGCTTCGCTGTACGAGCTGCGATGCCAGGGGCCGTGGAGGCGCCGGCGCGCGAGCAGCGCACCGATGCCCAGCCCGATGAGGGCGGCGATGAGGCGGTACATGCTGTCTGCGTCGCCGCCGTACAGCACGAACATCAGCAACAGCGAGAGGCCCACCAGCCGGATGCGGCGACGGAACAGGACGGGTGCCAGTCCGCTCGCGGCGAGCACCGCGCCCGCCACGCCGATCGCGGGGTCCAGCACCTCGCCGGACGCCTTCGCCCACACCGCACCCTGTGCCTCGGCGATCTCCTGCACGCCGACCCCGACGAGCACGCCGCACACACCGGTGACGACGAACATCAGCGCGCAGCGCAACGACCCCAGCATCCGCTCGGCGTACGCGAGCACGGTGAGCGCCAGGGCGAGCGTGAGCAGCAGCTCGATGAGCGAGTCGGGCACGACGAGCGCCGTGAGCACCGTCCACCAGCGCCCGCGCTCCAGCGAGTCGGGGCTCGCAGCGAGCCACGCCGGATGCGCGTGCCACAGCGTGCGGAACAGCACGCCGGTGACGACGATCAGCACGGCCAACCCGGTCGCGAACGGATGCGCGCAGATAGCGCAGTGTCCGGCCCGTCATGGCGTCAGCCCCCAGACGGGCGCCAGCACGCGCAGGGCCTCATCGAGCCCTCCGGAGAGGGCCGGCCCCACATGCCCCGCCTCCGGCACGGCGTAGAACGTGGTCGTGAACCCGGCCTGTCGGGTCAGCTCCGAGGCGCGTCGTGCTGCGGGGCTGAACACGTGGTCCTTGGCCCCGGCGGTGAACACAGCGACGTGTCCGAGGTACTGCCCGGGATGCTGCAGCAGCACCTGTTCGGGCCTGCTCGCATCGAACGCCGCCTGATCGCCGCCGAACACCTGCTCGACCATGGGCGCCGGCTTCTCCATGCCGGGGTACTCCTCGCCGGAGATGCTCACGAACGCCCCCCACACGCCGGGATGCCGCGCCCCGTACAGGAACGAGCACGCCCCGCCGTTGGAGTACCCGCTGATCGTCCAGAAGGCCGGCGACGGCAGCACCCGCAGATGCGAGCGGATCCATTCCGGGACATCGATGTTGAGGTAGGTGTCCACCCCGCCGAAGGCCTTCGAGTCGACGCATCCGGGGTTCTGCCGTGAGGAGCCGAGCTGATCGGCCACGATCACGATCGGACCGAGGCCGTCGTGCTTCGCGGCGAACGCGTCGGCCGCGGTCTGGATCGCCGTCGGCGTGGGGCTGCCGGGTAGGCCCATCATCAGCACCATCACAGGCAGCGGGGGCGGATCCCTCACCAGCGCGGCGGGCGGCAGGTAGATCGCGGCGTCGCGGGGAACGAACCCCGCGGTCGACGGGATGCGAGCGGCGCCGGAGAGCACCCGCACCTCGCCCCGCATGGGCATCCCGGCCGGCGGGTGCCAGGTCTCGTACAGCTTCGCCACCGGGTCGGCGCTCCGCACCGGCTTCGCGAAGGCGCCCGCGGGCTGCAGGGTCGAGATCTCGAGCAGGTCGCCCGCCGTACGGTCGAGTCCGAAGGCGGCGTTGACGCCGAGCGCGGCGGACAACAGCGCCCCCAGGATCGCCAGGCAGGCGACGGCCTTGCGCCAGAGGCGCGAGTCCCACAGGCTCACGGCCCCGAGACCGGTCACCGCGAACGCGGCGGCGACCCACAGGTTCACCCCCGGGGGCAGGGGCGTGCCGAACAGGTCGACGACATCGATGACCGCGCAGACGACGAAGCCGACGATCCCGCCGACGAGCGTGGCGATCAGCAGCCGGCGCGCCCGACGTGCGGTGTACCTCCGGACCAGCAGCGCGAGCACGAGCAGCGCGGTCACGCCCCACACCCATCGCGGCGCCGGCCCGCCGATGATGTCCAGGGTGAGCAGCCAATGCAGCATCGGCACCTCCCCCGCGACCCACAGCCGCTGCGCTCAGCGTAGAGCGGTGTCGCCGAGCGCCGGCCCGGTGTTCGCTATGCCTCAGCCCTGAGCGACGCCGCGTTCATGAGAATCCGCGAAGAGAAGAGAGTACCGGGGTCGCCTCAGGCGTCCCGCACATCCGTCGCCCCCCAGACGACGCGCGCCAGGTCGAGCTTGGAGCTCACCCGCCATCCAGCGGCCACGAACTTCTGCTTGATGCGGCTGAGGTACTTGCGCGCCGTGTCGACGCGGACACCGACCGCCTCCGCGACCTCCCCGATCGGCAGCCCGTCGAGGTACAGCTCCAGCACGAGGCTCTCCTGCGTCGAGAGCAGCGGAAGGGCCGCGCGCGTGATGGCCTCCGCAGCCGCGTCCGTGCGCACGGACTCACCGCCCAGCACCCGCCGTATGACGCCCCGGACCGTCTCCTCGGTGTCCGACTTCGAGACGACGCCGTCCGCCGCTATGCTCGCGATCCTGCGCACCATGGGCGGCACGTCGAGAGCCGAGAGCACCAGCACGCGCATCCGGGCGCGGTGCAGCGCGGCGATCGCGTCGAGGTCGGCCCCGGATGCCTGCAGCGGCAGCGGCTCCACGACCAGCAGATGCGGCCAGCGGGATCTCGGCTGGGCGCGCAGCCACGCGAGCAGCTCCGCCAGGGTGCTGCAGGAGCACACGACCTCCATCCCCAGCGAGTGCCGGAGGATCTCCTCCGTCCGGGCGCGCTGCAGCACATGCGGCTCGACGATGGCAGCCCGCCGCTCCGCTCCGGCGCGCGTCGATGAACCCACGATCCGTCCCCCGTCTCCGAACCCCCAATGACCGAACACTCTGAAAGAGCAAGGGACGACGGAAAAGTGACGCGTAGGTCAGGATATTTCGCTAGAGCACGCGGGAGAGGAAGTCCTTCGTCCGCTGATGCTGCGGGTTGGCGAGCACGTCGCGGGGGTCGCCTTGTTCGACGATGGTGCCGTCGGCCATGAAGATCAGGCGTGAGCCGACCTCGCGGGCGAAGCCCATCTCGTGCGTGACGACCAGCATGGTCATGCCCTCGTCGGCGAGCCGGCGCATCACCTGCAGCACCTCGCCGACCAGTTCGGGGTCGAGCGCCGACGTCGGCTCGTCGAACAGCATCATGTCCGGGTTCATGCACAACGACCGCGCGATCGCGACGCGCTGCTGCTGTCCGCCGGAGAGATGGCTGGGATAGGCGTCCGCCTTCTCCGACAGGCCCACCCGCCCGAGC
Source organism: Microbacterium sp. (assembly GCA_049654285.1). Taxonomy (GTDB): domain Bacteria; phylum Actinomycetota; class Actinomycetes; order Actinomycetales; family Microbacteriaceae; genus Microbacterium. The sequence goes on along the minus strand of JBASAE010000431.1, from coordinate 4,971 downwards.
ATCTCCCGCGCGATCTGCTCGGACTCGGCCTTCGAGCGCCTCTTCACCCGGCGCTGCGCGAGCGTCAGGTTGCCCAGCACGCTCATGTGCGGGAACAGATTGAACTGCTGGAAGACCATGCCGATGCGCTGACGCACCCGGTCGATGTCGGTGTCCTCGTCGGTGATGTCGATGCCCTCGATGAGGATCTTCCCCCCGGTGGGCTCTTCGAGCAGGTTCACCGAGCGCAGCAGCGTCGACTTGCCCGAGCCCGAGGGACCGATGATGCACACCACCTCGCCGGCGTGCACGATCAGGTCGATGCCCTTGAGCACCTCGTTCTCCCCGAAGGCCTTCACCAGGCCCCGCGCCTCGATGGCCGGAGCGTGTACGTCGATCAAGTCGGTGCTCATCGTTCCCTCGCCATCCGCCGCTCGAGCCACGCGGTGAACCGGGTGAGCGGGATCGTCACGATCAGGTACAGGATCGCCGCCATGATCAGCGGTGTCGGATTCGCGTTCTGGGTCACGGCGTCCCGTGCGAACATCGTGAGCTCCTTCGACCAGACGAACGCCCCCGCGATGAACAGCAGCGAGGTGTCCTTCAGCAGCAGCACGAACTCGTTCGTCAGCGGCGGGATGATGATGCGGAATCCCTGTGGGATGACGACCCAGAACGTGGTCGCCATCGGCGACATGCCCAACGACCGGGATGCCTCGGTCTGCCCCTTCGGCACGGCCTGCAGGCCGGCACGGATGGTCTCGGCCATGTAGGCGGATGCGACCAGGATGAGACCGATCAGGCCGAGCACCACCGGGCCGCCGAGATCCTTCCCCGGCTTGCCCAGCGCGATCGGCAGCGCCAACGCCACGGCGAAGATGGTGAGCAGAGCGGGAAGGCCCCGGAAGAGCTCGACGTACACCGTGGCGATCCAACGGAACGGGCCGATGCTCGACATCTTCAGCAGCGCGAGCACGATGCCCAGCAGCAGGCCGCCGATGAACGCGACCACCGTGTACCAGAGCGTGTTGACCAGGGCGGTCGTGATGATCGCGGGGAAGAGCTTGACCGCGACCTCGGGGTTGAGGAACAGTCGTTGCATCTTCGGCCAGTCGGTGGCGCTCACCGCCCACAGGACGACCAGGATCAGCACGGCGTAGACCGTGTACCGGTACAGCTTCTGCTTCTGCGTACGCCTCAACGCCATCGTCAAGGTCCTTCCGATCTGCTCTCTGCTCAGAGACTACCCCGCGCGCCCACCTGTCAGCGTGGACGGCGGAGGGCGCCGGTCACCCGGCGCCCTCTCCTCACTTCGCGGCGAAGTAGGTGTCGTAGATCTTCTGGTACTCGCCCGAGTCGCGCAGCGCCTTCAGCTCGGTGTCGACCGCTTCGCGCAGCGCGGTCTTCTCCCCCTTCGCGAACGCGAAGCCGTACTGCTCATCGGTCTTGTACTCCTGCACGATCTTGTACGTGGAGTCGGCCTTCTCGTGCTCGACGTTCACCGGCTGGTCCTGCAGGATCGCGTCGATCTGACCCGCCTGGATCGCCGGCCACAGCTCGCCGTCACCCGGGTAGGACACGAGGTTCGCACCGGTGGCGTGCTCCTTGGCGTAGCTCTCGCCCGTGGTGCCCTGCTGCACGCCGACGTTCTTGCCCTTGAGGTCGTCGATGCTCTTGATGCCCGAGTCGGCGCGCACCAGCAGCGACTGGAGTGAGTCGTAGTACGGGTCGGAGAAGTCGATGTTCGCCTTGCGCTCCTCGGTGATGGTCATGGCCGAGCCGCCCATGTCGCAGTTGCCCGCGACCAGCGCGGTGCCCGACTGCAGCGCGTCGAAGTTGGTCACGATGAACTCGGGCTTCAGGTCGAGCTTCTTCGCGATCGCGGTGAGCAGGTCGACGTCGAACCCGGCGTAGCCCGACGCGCTGCTGGAGTCCTCGTACTCGAACGGCGGGTAGGGGATGTCGGAGCACACCGTGAGGGTTCCGGCGCTGACCAGCCCGTACTCGTCGCCGGTGCCCGACGAGGGCGTACCCGGGTCGCCTCCGGGGTTGCCGGCGCATCCGACGAGGACGAGGGCGGCGGTCGCCGCGAGGGCGGCGGCGAAGACGGTCTGGCGGCGACGAAGCATGGTTCACTCCCGTGTGATGGCTGCCACCCCATGGATCCGGGGCGTCAGAGATCATCCTGGCACGGCGCGGACACCGGAGAACGCCGTTCCCATGACGGTATGGTCACGGTTTGCCCTGGCCGGGCTTCCGCGTCCCTCAGACCTCGAAGTCCACGGCGACGCGCGACGCGGCGACGCTCTTGATGTACTCGGCGGCCTCGACGTGCGCGGGGTGCACCTGATAGGCCGCGAGCGCCTCTGGGTCGTCGACGTCGGCGACCAGCGCGACGTCCCAGTTGCCCTCCGGATGCAGCATGTTCGCGCCCGCACGGATCGCCCGCAGCTCGGGCACGACCCCGTCGAGCCCGTTCAGCAGGCGGGCCACCTCGGCGGCCTGCGCGGCGCGCTCCGCGGCATCCTGGCCGTTCGTCTTCCACATCACCACATGTCGGATCGTCATCGCCGTCCCTCCTCCTGCACCTTCTTCTCCAGAGCCTCGCGCAGCCGGTCGGCCGAGAGCCGCCAGTGCGCATGCAGTTCGCCGTCGATCAGCACGACGGGGATCTTCTCCCACCACAACCGGTACAGCTCGGCGTCATCGGCGATCGACGCCTCGACGATCTCGATCCGCTCCGCCGTCGCCTCCGGGAGGTCGGCGACGACCTGCTCGACGATCTCGCCCGCCACCTCGCACAGGTGGCACTCGGGCTTCCCGATCAGGGTGAGGGTGGTCACGGCTTCTCGACCGCGCGTCCCTGCGCGATCCACTCGCCCGTCCCGCCCTCGACGTTGGTGACGTCGTAGCCCTGCGCCTCGAGGGCCTGCGTCACGCGGGCCGACCGCCCGCCGGCCTGGCAGATGACGTCGAACGCCTCGCTGGGGAGCTCGGCCAGCCGGCTCGCGATCTCGGACATCGGCACGTTGACCGCGCCGGGCACATGACCCGCCGCGTACTCGTCACGTTCGCGGACGTCGATCAGCGGCGTGTCCTGACGAGCGGCGAGCTGCTCGACGGTGATGGACTTCATGGCATCCTCCTGCGGCACGGGATCCTCGGTGGGCACAGACACGAAGCGCCCCGCCGACCACAGAAGTCGAGGAGCGCTCGGTGTCGTGCCGCTTACTTCTTGTTGCGGCGCTGGTGGCGAGTCTTGCGAAGCAGCTTGCGGTGCTTCTTCTTCGCCATGCGCTTGCGGCGCTTCTTGATGACAGAACCCACGGGAACCTCTTTACGTCAGGGGCTGGGCGCCTGCTCTGCGGACACCCGGGAACGGGCATGGAAAATGCCCCGGTCGAGTCTAGCAAACAAGAAGACCTGCTTTGTCAGCCGACGTCGGCGATGGGACGCTGCAGCGCCTCGGCGACCGCGGACTCGGGCACACGGTAGCTGCGTCCGAAGCGGATCGCCGGCAGGTCGCCCGCATGCACCATCCGGTACACGGTCATCTTCGAGACGCGCATCAGCCCGGCCACCTCGGCAACCGTGAGGAAACGGACGTCAGGAACTTCAGGCATGTAGTGTCCCCTTCTACTCGCTGAAGCACACTCTAGGGCCGGGCTGCGACAGATGTAAACCCGTGTGACGGATGTGATGCCTGTGAACGGTCACGTTCACATCGGATCATCGGCCCGCACTCAGCGCACATACACCTGTGATGCATCCGACGCATAGCCCGACGCGGCATAGTCGATGCAGGAGGTCGCTTCCCCCGCGACCGACCACGGTGGATCTGGGGTCCACCTGACGCCTCCGCCAGCGGCATTCCCCCTCCGTCGCTGCCGGAGGCGTCCTCCGACCGGACTCCGACCGGACGCCGGGAGCGTCATCCGATCAGGGCTCCGCCTTCGCGAGGCGCTCCATCGCCTCCCGACGCACCTGACGCTCGGCCTTGCGCGCGACGCGCAGCGCCTTCTCCGCCTCGCGCACGCTCTTGCGCGCCTCGCGGTACCGCTTGTCGCCGGACAGCTCGACGGGGTCGACCCGCGCCCAGTCCTGCACATCGGCATGCGCCTCTCCCCGGTCGAGGCCGGCGACATAGGCCTCGACGCCGTCGAGGTAGCGGTCGATCGAGAAGCGGAACGGATCGTCTTCCGAGACGAAGACGCCGGCGTCGACCGCGCCGCGGAGCCAGGGGAACTCATCCGCCGTGATCACCCTGTCGAACAGCGTCGCCTCGCGCACCGTGACCTCGTCGGGCGAGAGACCGCTCGTCCGCCCCTGCTCCGCGTAGCCCGCCAGCACCGTCCCGTACCAGCGCGCCTGCCCGGTCGACCCCAGGGCAACGGCAAGCCGCTCGGGCTGCGTCAGCGGCGTCGTCGCGAGCGCCTCGAGCGCGCAATCGAGCCAGGCGGAGCTGTTCGGAGTGATCGGCGAGCCGGTGAGCGGCAGCGACAGCACCCAGGGGTGCCGGAGATAGATCAGCACCTCCGCCTCGAACTGCGCGCGGATCCGGGCGCGCCAGCCGTCGTGCTCGCGCACCTCTTCCGGGGGGAGGCCGATCGCCTGCTCCTGCATGAGCAGCAGCAGATCGTCCTTCGCGCTGACGTAGCGATACAGCGACATCGGGGTGAAGCCGAGCTTCGCGGCGACCGCGGCCATCGAGACCGCGCCGATCCCCTCGGCGTCCGCCAGCTCGACGGCGGCGTCGACGATCTTCTCGACGCTCATCTCGCGCTTGGGCCCGCGCTGCGGGTTCGCGGCGACGCCCCAGGCCAGGGCGATGCCGCGCGGCAGCTCTTCGAGTTCGGTGTCGTCCATGCCCGCCATCCTATGGTTGTGTACATCATAAACAGTGTGTTACTGTCATAAACAGTTTCTCATATACACAGAAAGGACGCCGAGATGAACCCCGCCATCGACGTGAGAGACCTCCGAGTCTCCTAC
>JBASAE010000430.1:0-4070 GCA_049654285.1 Microbacterium sp. | reverse complement strand
GGGCGCCCCCCACTCGACACTGGCCGTCGCCTGGAGCCTCGCCGCGTCCGGGGCGATCAGCGAGAGGAACGGAAGCGCGACCTCGTTGCCCTCGGGCGAGCTCGCCGTGACGAAGGCCTTCCCGTGGCTCTGAGCCAGCGAGGACCTCGCCGGGTCGACCACCGCGTCGGTGGCACCGTCGTTCGCGTTGTCGCCCGCCACCGTCGTGGCCACTCCGTCGGCGCCGCTGCTGCAGGTCGCGGCGTCCTGGATGCAGTTCTGCGCGACCGCGAGCGCCGCGGCGTCCGCACCGTTCTGCAGCTGCGCCTTCTCCCAGTACAGGAACCCGGCGTCCACGACGAGCGCGAACACGACGAGCAGCGGCATAAGCGCGAGCGCGAACGTCACCGCGGTCGCGCCCCGTTCGTCCGAGACACGCTTCCGGTGCCCGATCATCCACCGCATCGCATCGTTCCCGTCGCTGAGAGGGTCGCCCCCGGCGCGATGGCCGCGACCCAGCCGGTCAGGTCGGTCAGCGGGGTGCTGACGACCACGCTCGCGTCCTCGTTCCTCACAGTGGCCGAGCACTCGCTCCAGTCGAAGGTGAGGTCACCGTCGACGAGCTCAGCAGCGCGGCTCTGGGCGTGCGCGATCGCGTCCGCGCTCCCCGTCTGCTGCTCCACCGCATAGATGCGGATCGCCTCACGCGACGCGGTGGTCACCGCGAGCTGCTGGTTGAAGATCCAACCGAGATCCACCAAAGCGAAGATCAGCAGGAGGAAGGGAAGGACGATCAGGGCGAACTCGACGGCAGCGGCGCCCCGCTCCGACTCTTCTGCTCTCATGATGATGCACGGTGGGTGTGCAGCAGGACGTCCGTCCTGCCGCACACCCACCACGAATCGTGGCTTACGCGCCGCCCGTGAGCCGCGCGATGATCTCGTCGTTGATGAACGTACGGATGGGCTCCACCAACGCCACGAGGGCGAGGACGATGACGATCGAGACGAGCCCGATGATGAGCGCGTACTCGACGGCGGTGGCGCCCTCTTCCTCTTCGACGGGGACGAGCGAGTTGAGGTGGGCCTGGGCCTTGGTGAATGCCTTGAGCATGATGACTGCCTTTCGGGGGGTGGGTGGCGATGCGGGCGAAACGAGCCACAGCCCCTGAAAAGAAGTTCCCCAGTGATTGCGGACTACCCCAGTCCACGCCGCATCACTGCATATCACGACGCTCAGGGAACTCCCAGCGCAAGTGGAGCGTTCTCACACCGGATCCAGAAAGGGCGCTCAGCGTGAGACCGTCGGAGGCAGACCCTAGGCTCGAACCGTGCCGACCCCGTCCCTGAACCGCGAGATCCTGCGGCTCGCCGTGCCCGCACTCGGTGCCCTCGTCGCCGAGCCGCTGTTCCTCATCGTCGATGCCGCCCTCGTCGGCCATCTCGGCACCACTCCCCTGGCCGGCCTCGGCATCGCCAGTGCCGTGCTGCAGACCGTCGTCGGCCTCATGGTGTTCCTCGCCTACTCCACCACCCCCGCCGTCGCGCGGCGCTTCGGCGCCGGCCGGCCGGGCGACGCCGTCTCGGCGGGCGTCAACGGCATGTGGCTCGCTCTCGGCCTCGGCGCCGTCCTCGCGATCGTCGGCGTCCTCGCCTCACCGGGGGTGGTGTCCCTGTTCGGCGCGACCGCAGAGGTGACCTCCCAGGCCGACACCTACCTCGCGATCTCGATGTGGGGCCTGCCCGCGATGCTCATCGTCTTCGCCGCCACCGGCCTGCTGCGCGGGATGCAGGACACCGTGACGCCGCTGTGGATCGCCGGCCTCGGCTTCGCCGCCAACGCGTTGCTGAACTGGCTGTTCATCTACGGCTTCGGCTGGGGCATCGCCGGATCCGCCTTCGGCACCGTCCTCGCGCAGTGGGGCATGGTCGGCGCCTACGTCGTCGTCGTGCAGCGCCTCGCCCGGCGGCACGGCGCCTCGCTGCGCGCCCAGGGCGCCGGGATCCGGGGCACCGCCCGCTCGGGCGGTTGGCTGTTCCTGCGCACGGTCAGCCTGCGCGCCGCGCTGCTCCTGACCGTGGGCGTCGCCACCGGCATCGGCACCGTCGAGCTCGCCGGCTGGCAGATCGTGTTCACGATGTTCTCCACGGCGGCGTTCGCGCTCGACGCGCTCGCGATCGCGGCCCAGGCGCTCATCGGCAAGGCTCTCGGCGCGGGGGACGAACCCGAGGTGCACCGGGTGCTGCGCCGCACGGTCGCGTGGGGGGCCTGGTTCGGCGTCGTGGTGGGACTGATCGTCGCCGCGCTCTCGGGAGTGATCGGGCTGCTGTTCACGGGGGACGCGCACATCGCCGGACTCATCCAGCCCGCGCTGATCGTGCTCGCCGTCGCACAGCCGATCGCCGGCGTCGTGTTCGTGCTCGACGGCGTGCTGATGGGCGCCGACGACGCCAGGTACCTCGCGATCGCGGGGGTGCTCAACCTCGTGCCGTTCCTCCCCGCTCTGTGGATCATCGCCGCGACCGGGGTCGACGGGGTCCCCGGACTGATCTGGCTGGCCGTCGCGTTCTTCGGCGTCTATCTGCTCGCCCGCCTCGCGACGCTCGGCTGGCGGGTGCGCACGGACGGCTGGATGCGCCCCGCCTGAGCACCCACTCGCTCTCCCGACTGATCAGGCGTAGCGGCGGCACCACTCGTACATCACGACCGCGGCGGCGGCGCTGGCATTGATCGAGCGGGTCGAGCCGTACTGGGTGATCTCGACGTGGCCCGATGCGGCCTCCAGCGCCTCCGGCGACAGCCCCGGCCCCTCCTGGCCGAACAGCAGCACGCAGCGCTCGGGCAGCTCCGCGCGATCCACCGGCACCGCCTCGCCCACGTTGTCGACGGCGATGACCGGGATGCCGGCCTCCGCCGCCCAGGCCGCGAAGGCCGCGACGTCCTCGTGGTGCACGACGTGCTGATACCGGTCGGTGACCATCGCGCCGCGCTTGTTCCACCGTCGGCGTCCGATGATGTGCACGGTCTCGGCGAGGAACGCATTGGCGCTGCGCACGATCGACCCGATGTTCATGTCGTGCTGCCAGTTCTCGATCGCGACGTGGAACGGATGCCGGCGCCGGTCGAGCTCGGCGACGATCGCCTCCATCCGCCAGTACCGGAACCCGTCGACCACGTTGCGGGTGTCGCCGTGCGCGAGGAGCTCGGGGTCGTACTGCTCCCCTTCGGGCCATGCGCCGGACCAGGGCCCGACCCCATGCCCCGGCTGATCCGCTGAAGTCTCGTCGCTCACGCGTCCACGGTATCGCCACGCGGACGATCCATGATTTTTAGGTGACCCGAAAAACTGACTAAGATTTAGGCATGCCGAAAAATACTGATACCCCGATGCGGATGCGGGGAGCCCTGCTGCTCGGCCCCGCACTGGTCGCCGGGGTGGCCTATCTCGACCCGGGCAACGTCGCCAGCAACATGACCGCGGGGGCGCGATACGGGTACCTGCTGGTGTGGGTGGTCGTGGTCGCGAACGCGATGGCCTGGCTGATCCAGTACCTCTCGGCCAAGCTCGGGATCGTCACCGGCCGCAGCCTGCCCGAGATCCTGGGGCACCGCATGTCCCGCCCCTGGGCCCGCCGCGCCTACTGGCTGCAGGCCGAGCTGGTCGCGATGGCCACCGACCTCGCCGAGGTCATCGGCGGAGCGGTCGCCCTGCAGCTGCTCTTCGACGTGCCGCTGCTGCTGGGCGGGGTGATCACCGGCGCGGTGTCGATGCTGCTGCTGGCCGTGCACTCCCGCCGCGGACCACGGCACTTCGAGTTCGTCATCATCGGGCTCATGGCGGTCATCACGCTCGGCTTCGTCGCCGGCCTCTTCTTCGCCCCGCCCTCGCCGGCGGGCGTCGCAGGCGGGCTGGTCCCCCGTTTCGCGGATGCCGGGTCGGTGCTGCTCGCGGCATCCATCCTGGGCGCGACGATCATGCCGCACGCGATCTACGCGCATTCCGCGCTCGCCCGCGATCGGTTCCACCGCCCCGGTGAGCCGGCCGGCGAGCGCACGGGAATCCGCCGCCTGCTCACCGCGACCCGCTGGGA
>JBASAE010000429.1:0-3083 GCA_049654285.1 Microbacterium sp. | reverse complement strand
CCTCCCTTTCGTTCGGCCCGCTCGCGCACGCGTTCGGGCCCTGAATAGGATCAGACACATGAAGCTCGAACTGCGCGGCATAACGAAGAGGTTCGGCGCGCTGACGGCCAACGACCACATCGATCTCGTCGTCGAACCCGGCGAGATCCACTCCCTCCTCGGTGAGAACGGCGCAGGCAAGTCCACGCTGATGAACGTGCTCTACGGCCTGTACCAGGCCGATGAGGGCGAGATCCTCATCGACGACGAGGTGCAGCACTTCGCCGGTCCCGGCGATGCCATGAACGCCGGCATCGGCATGGTGCACCAGCACTTCATGCTGATCCCGGTGTTCACCGTGGCGGAGAACGTCATGCTGGGGCATGAGAAGACCGGTTTCGCCGGAACGCTCGACCTGAACGCGGCGCGGGCGCTGGTGCGCGAGATCTCGGACCGGTTCGGATTCGACGTCGATCCGGATGCCGTGGTGGAGGACCTCCCGGTCGGTGTGCAGCAGCGGGTCGAGATCATCAAGGCGCTCTCCCGCGACGCCAGCATCCTGGTGTTCGACGAGCCCACCGCCGTGCTCACCCCGCAGGAGACCGACGAGCTGATGGCGACGATGCGACGGCTCAAGGAACAGGGCACCGCGATCGTGTTCATCACGCACAAGCTGCGCGAGGTGCGCGAGGTCGCCGACCGCATCACGGTGGTGCGGCTCGGGAAGGTGGTCGGCGATGCGTCCCCCGCCGCCTCCAACGCCGAGCTCGCCTCGCTGATGGTCGGCCGCGCCGTCGAGCTGACCGTGCACAAGGATCCGCCGACGCTGCGTGAGAGCGCACTGGTCGTCGAGGACCTCACGGTGACGGATGCCGCAGGCACGGTGGTCGTCGACGGCGCCTCGTTCGAGGTGCGTGGCGGCGAGGTGCTCGCCATCGCGGGTGTGCAGGGCAACGGGCAGACCGAGCTCACCGAGGCGCTCGTCGGGCTGCAGCAGAACGTCACCGGCAGCATCCGGCTGAACGGCGCAGAGCTGCGCGGACGCTCGGTGCGGGACATCCTCGACGCCGGTGTCGGGTTCGTGCCGGAGGACCGTGGGATAGACGGCCTGGTGAAGGAGTTCTCGGTGGCCGAGAACCTCATGCTCGACCGCTCGATCGGCGCCCCCTTCGTCAAAGCCGGCGCGGTGCAGCGCGGTCTGTTGGACCGGTTCGCGCGCGAGAAGATCGACGAGTTCGACATCCGCACCCAGGGGCCGTCCCAGCCTGCGGGCCGACTCTCCGGCGGCAACCAGCAGAAGGTGGTGCTGGCCCGGGAGCTCAGCCGCGAGCTCTCGCTGTTCGTCGCCGCCCAGCCCACCCGTGGCGTCGACGTCGGCTCGATCGAGTTCATCCACAAGCGCGTCGTCGAGACCAGGGACGCCGGCGTGCCGGTGATCGTGATCTCCACCGAGCTCGACGAGGTCACCGCGCTCGCCGACCGGATCCTGGTGATGTACCGAGGCAGGATCGTCGGCATCGTCCCCGGCGACACCCCGCGCGATCAGCTGGGCCTGATGATGGCCGGAGCGCATGAGCCGGAGGCCGCGGCCACGAGCGAAGGAGCAACGGCATGACCGCCGCGCAGACCGAGACGCCCTCGCCCGCGGCGACCGTCCCCGAACCCTCGAGGTGGCATCAGGCCTGGCAGCGCGTCGTCACCGGGAACGCGATCATCTCGCTGCTCGCTGTGGTGGCCGCGGTCATCGTCGGCTCGATCCTGATCGCGGTGACCGACCCGAACGTGCAGGCGGCGTCGTCCTACTTCTTCCGGCGCCCCGGCGACACGTTCGCCGCGATCTGGCAGTCGGTCTCCGGTGCCTATGCCGCGCTGTTCCGCGGCTCGATCTACAACTTCAAGGCCGACAGCTTCGCGATCGGCATCCGCCCGCTGACCGAGACCCTGAAATTCGCCACCCCGCTGATCGCCGCGGGCCTCGGTGTGGGCCTGGCGTTCCGCGCCGGTCTTTTCAACATCGGAGGCCAGGGGCAGATGCTCATGGCCGCCGCCGCGGCGGGGTACGTCGCGACCGTGTGGGAGCTGCCCTTCCCGCTGCACATGCTGGTGGCGGTCGTCGCCGGCATCGCGGCGGGCGCGCTGTGGGCCGGCATCGCGGGCATCCTGAAGGCGCGCACCGGCGCGCACGAGGTGATCGTCACGATCATGCTCAACCACATCGCGTTCTATCTGCTCGCATGGATGCTGGCGACGCAGGGCCTGCTGCAGGCGCCGGGGTCGAACAACCCCAAGACCGCGCCGATGGCCCAGACCGCGATCCTGCCTCAGATCCTCGGGCCGATGTACAAGCTGCACCTCGGGTTCCTGTTCGCGCTCGCCGCCGTCGCGGTCACCTGGTGGCTGCTGGAGCGCTCCAGCCTCGGCTTCCGATTCCGCGCGGTGGGGGAGAACCCCGCCGCGGCCCGCACCGCGGGCATCTCGGTGGGCCGGATGTACTTCCTGGTGATGGTGATCGCCGGCGGCCTGGTCGGCCTCGCGGGGGTCAGCCAGGCGCTGGGCACCGAGCCGAAGGGCTTCGGCGGTGGCATCGACGCCGGGATCGGCTTCGATGCGATCACCGTGGCGCTGTTGGGTCGCTCGCGGCCGATCGGCATCCTCTGGGCCGGGCTGCTGTTCGGCGCGTTCAAGACCGGTGGGTTCACGATGCAGGTCGCGCAGGACGTGCCGATCGAGATCGTGCTCGTCGTGCAGTCGTTGATCGTGCTGTTCATCGCGGCGCCGCCACTGGTGCGCGCGATGTTCGGACTGCCCCAGCCCGGGCGGCCGACCCGCAAACAACGTCGTATCGCGAAGAAGGCGGTGGCGGCATGAGCACGCAGACCCTGGTGCCCGAGAAGCGGACGATCGCGGTCGTCTCGTGGAAGACCCCGGTCATCCTCACCGTGCTGACCGTGCTGGTCGCCCTGCTGCCGCTGCTCGCGCCGCGGCCCGGGACGCGACCTTCCGGTTCACCGCCGGGCACGAGCTGCTCGCGGTGCCCGACGTGGTCCTGCCCGGAACGGCGACCGCCTGGGTGGCCGTCGTGATCGCCGCCGCGATCACCGTCG
>JBASAE010000428.1:0-5649 GCA_049654285.1 Microbacterium sp. | reverse complement strand
TTCTACGGGCTGGAACGGCTGTGGAAGGACTGCCCTGTGGTGCCGATCGGATCCGCGGCCGCGGTCTCCGGCGACGGATGAAACGCCCGGGTAGGTGTCGCGATTCGCGCGGCCTGCCCGGTCTGTTGTAAGCTGAACAGGTTGCCGCGGAGTTCTCCGCAGCGATTCTGGGCCTGTGGCGCAGCTGGTAGCGCACCTGCATGGCATGCAGGGGGTCAGGGGTTCGAGTCCCCTCAGGTCCACCATAAGAGTCTTATTAGAATCGTCGTCCTCGTCGATGCCGGTGATTATCGCCTCAGTCAGATGACCTACTTTCGGAGGCTATCCGTCCGGTGCGTAGCTGCGTAGAAGTTCCAACGCGCGCCACGACATTTCCGGCCCTATGAACGACCAGAACCGGTCAAGGATGCTCGCGGCTGCACGTGCGAATGCGGTCCTGATGACGCTTCAGAGTGTCGAGGTCGATAGCGTCGGCGAACTGCGCGGCAAGGATCTTGTCGGACTCCGCTTCTAGTCTGCGCCGGTTCGAGCAGGCTCGGCGGACCGCGGGGTCTGTCCTGCGTGAAGGTCATCGCTCGATCTGCAAGAGGCATGGCAGCTCAAAGTAGGTTTGGTGGCCAGTTCGTCGAGTGTTCTCGTACCATGTCCGCAAAGTTTTGAGCGCCCGTCAGTGAGTTGTCATTCATGCTATGGTCAGCGCATGGGAAGTGATATGGAAAAGGGTTGTGAACTGACCTGGATAGCAAAGGTTGGGGCGGTTCCCACGCTCCCGCGCCCTACAGATGACTGGCCCAATCAGCTTGTGCGGATGCTCACCAAGCTTCGAGATGACGGCCCACTTTCCCGCGAAGAGAGTTTTGAGAATCCCGGCTCTGAAACCGTATACACGTTCGGGCAGTATGCGGATCAGTTGGCGCCATTCGATCTAGTCGTCCGCACAGCCGACAGGGGCATCGCCATCGGAGATTTTGGGAAGAGATGGCTGAGCGCACCGAGCGCCGAGGATCTTGCGCGACAACTTCACGCGCGTGCTCGATTCGTAGGGGAGTTGTTGCAGGCACTGGCTGAGGGGCCAAAGGAGATCGCTGCTCTCCTCGATGTCGCGAACGACGAGTACGGGCTGGATTGGAAGAGCTATGACCAAGTGCGTAGACGCCTGACTTGGTTGATCACGCTGGGCTACGCTGAGCGCCACTTTGGTAACAGGTACGTGATCACCGACCTTGGGCGCGACATATTGAGCACTTTGTCTCTGCACCAGCCGGGGGCCGAATCCGAGCCGCCTGGTCATGCAGAACTCCCAGCTGCTGGACATACCATCGCCGCGCTGCTCGCGACTCTGGCTGCCGACCCTTCGATTGAGCGCGGGCGTCATCGTGGTCTCGGTTACTTGCCTGCGAACTCGGACAGTCCCCTGGAGAGCTCTGTTAGCTCGCTGACGACAATGTGCCTTGATGAGGTCGACGCGGATGACTTTATTTCGAAGGCGCAGCAGCAGTTCTCGATAAGTCAGAGTTCGGCCCGATCCGCCCTGGGTTCGCTACGAGGAGCAGGCTTGATTGAACCGACCGGTCGTGCGACGTTTACCGCCACAGCGACGGCTCGTGAATGGCTCGACCGCGGCTCGATCATCGATCTAGTCCGAATCGTTCACGCAACGACATTCCCTACCGGTGAGGTCATAGGTTTGATCGATGAGGCTAAGAAGGCGCCCGCGCTCGCTGCTTTGTTCCAGGAGCGATACGGCCCGAAGTCGACCTCGCCCCTCGCTCTCGGCCGGACTCTTCAGTTGCTCCTGGCCGCTGGCTTGATCAGGGAGATCGGATATGCGAGATATGCGAGCACGCCGCTGGGCCGAGCGTTTGCAACGGACGTTCCTCTTCGACCTGAGCGCGTCAACAGCAACGGGGAGGTTGTCGAGGCACGCCCAGAAACCGAAGATCAGCCATCGGCGGCTGAGTTGGCGAGCGAGATCATCGAGGCCGGCCTACGCTCCGATCAGCCGCGTCGACTCGAGCTTGCCGTCGCCGCTGCCTTCAACTTCTTAGGCGCCTCAGCGCAGACCATCGGCGGCCCGGGGAATACCGATGTGCTCGTCGAAATTGGAACTCAATCCTCCGACAAGATCGTCGCGATCGTCGACGCGAAGACCGCAGGGCAAGGCACCGTCAACGAGGGTGCCGTTAAACTCGACGCAATACAGGATCACAAGAAGAAGCACCGAGCAACGCTCGCAGCGATCGTCGCGCCAGGATTCGGTGACCGATTGTCGAAGTGGGCCTCGGACCGCGGCATCGGACTGATTACCACAGCACTGCTTGCGGACGTCGTGCAGCGCCACGGGTACTCTCCTCTGGGCCGCTCGGAGCTACAAATGCTGCTGAGCGGCGGCGATCAGCATCAAGACCTTGCGAACGCGATGGACGGACGTGCCCGCCGGGCCGACCTCGTCGGACGCGTAATGGCAGTACTCCTTCGAGAAGCACAGGAAGATGACCCGAACGTTGCTGCAGACCTCGATCTGAACGGGATCTACCGGGCGATCCGGGATCAGTTCCAAATCAAGTCAGACAAGGACGATCTGAAGGCTGCCGTCGAGTTTCTGGCTTCCCCGCTCATCGCTGGGGTCTCCAAACGTGGCGCAGCTTTCGCCGCGATCGAGCCCATCGTCACTGTTCGCAAGCGAATCGAATCGCTGAGAAATGTTCTCGACGAGGCTGCGTCGATCGACTAACAATTGTTCACCAACCGCAGAAGCACTCGTCATCCCGGAGAATCACGTCGCTTCCCACCGCGTTAAGACCGGCTGCGGTGAACGAGGGCAGTACCTCTCCTGAAAGACGTGTGGAGTCACCACAAGAAGTCGCACAAAGGTAGCGTCCCCGCCGCGGATCCGCCTTTCGCGTCCGGCAACGCACTGGTTGGTCTGGGCGCGTCGTCCGAGCACGAGCGGTCAGATGATGCGCGGGACCATCGCGGCGGCTGCGGCGACGAGCAGCGTCAGGTAGGCCCAGGCATGTGCGTGGTCGGGGATGCGGGGCGGTCGCCTCCGCAGCAGCACGATGATCGAGACAGCGCCCAGCAGCAGGAGCAGGGCGGCGCCGATGTCCACGGCGCCGGTCATCAGCAGGCCGCCGGATGCCGCCGTTCCGTCCGCGGTGAGGAACGCGACGGTCGCCGGAGCGCTGACGGCGAGCGTCAGCGGATTCGCCAACGCGGTGGCGATCCTCATCGGGAGTCCCGACCGCCGTAAGAGGGGGACGGTCATGACGCTGCCGCCCACCCCGAGGAACGCGGCGACGGCACCGATCGGCGCTCCCCATCCGTCGCGGATCGTTCGTCCGGAGGCGGGTGTCGGTCGCAGCGGGCGCAGGAACCCGGGACGGACCAGCACGTCTACGATCGTGACGGCGAGGTAGAGCACGAAACCCCAAGAGGCGATGCCCGCGGGCACGTGCAGCGCCAGCAGCGCGCCGACCGTCCCACCGGCGGCGAGGAGCGCGAAGAGGGGCCCGCGACCGCGCAGTTGCTCCAGAACGTCGCGTCGGGTGGACGCGGTCGCGATCGCGGCGTTCACGACCATCACCACGGCCGAGGTTGCGACCGCGATCCGGCCGGCGTCCGGTCCCGCGGCGACTTCGACCCATATGACGACCGGCACGGTCACGAACCCTCCGCCGAAGCCGAACAGCACGGTGGTCATCCCGGAGAGAACGCCGATGAGGACGAGGAGGAGAAACATCACTGGACCCAGTACACCGGGTGGCGGCGCGTCCTGCATTCGAATAACGGGCAGGGCTCTGTGAATGTCAGCCAGTATGCTCGCCCTGTGCGAAACGTTCCCTTGGCCGCGGTCGATCAGTTGGCGGTGCCTGTGCTGCCTATCGCGACGGACTACCCGCCGGGACGCCTTCTGCGCTGGCACGAGCATCGAAGGGCACAGTTCCTGTACGCCGCCACCGGGACGATGCTGGTCGAGGCGGACGACGGGGCATGGACGGTCCCGGGCGAGCGGGGTGTGCTGATCCCGCCGCGTACCCGGCATCAGGTGCGGATGCTCGATGTGCAGACCTCGAGCCTCTACATCGAGCCGTCGGCCGTGACCTGGTGGCCGTCATCCTGTCGAGTGGTCGACGTCGGTCCGATGCTGCGTGAGCTGCTGCTGGCCGCCTCGGACATCGAGGGGGAGTACTCGCCCACCGACCGGGACGGAGCGCTGGTGGCGCTGATCCTGCACGAGCTCGCGGCACTGCCCGAGACACCACTGCACGTGCCTCTCCCGGTGCACGCCCCGTTCGCCGCCCTGTGCCGTGCCTTCCTGGCCGGCCCGGATGCATCGGTGGGCAACGCAGCCTGGGCGCGGAGCGTCGGAATGAGCGAGCGGGCACTGACCCGCCGCTTCCATGCCGAAATCGGAATGAGCCCGGCCGCGTGGCGCACCCGCGCCGTGCTGCTCGCCGCCATCCCGATGCTGCACCATCGCACGGTGTCGCGGGTGGCGGCCGACCTCGGCTACTCGTCGCCCTCCGCGTTCACCGTCGCGTTCACCCGTGAGTTCGGCACGCCGCCCTCACGACTGGGCATCCGCCGTCAGCCGTAGCCGATCCGCGGCTCGTAGGTTCCTGGAGGACGGGTGAGGAACAGTCCTGCTCGTGCGCGCGTTGTATCCTGTCGTGGGCATCCTGGAGAGCATCGTCATCGGCGCGGGGCAGGCGGGGCTCTCGGCCTCGTACCACCTCCGTCGCCTTGGCATCGAGCATCTGCTGCTCGATGCCGATGAGGCGCCGGGCGGCGCCTGGCGGCATCGCTGGGACGCGCTGACCATGCACGACGTACACGGCGTGGCCGAACTGCCGGGCGGGACCCCTCCCGCACGCACGGGAGAGCGTGCGAACCGGGTCGTTCCCGAGTACTTCGCCGCATATGAACGCACGCACGGGCTTCCTGTACTGCGCCCCGTGCATGTGGACCGGGTCGTCGACGATGACGGCGATCTGGTCGTGCACGCCGCGGAGCGCTCCTGGCGCAGCCGGACGCTCGTGAACGCGACCGGCACGTGGACACAGCCCTTCATCCCGCACTACCCCGGGATGGAGACGTTCCTCGGCGAGCAGTTCCACACGGTCGACTATCCGGGACCCGCGCACTTCGCCGGGCAGCGTGTGCTGGTGGTGGGCGGTGGTGCATCGGCCGTGCAGTTCATCGGCGCACTCGCTCCGCTCGCCGACGTGCTCTGGGCGACCCGCCGCGAGCCGATCTGGCGCGGCGACGACTTCACGCCGGAGGCCGGTGCGGCGGCCGTCGCCCTGGTCGAGCAGCGTGTCGCGCGGGGCCTTCCGCCGCAGAGCGTGGTCAGCGTGACCGGTCTCCAGCTGCGCCCGCAGGAACAGCAGGCGGCCCGGATGGGGATCTACGACGCGCGACGCCCGATGTTCGCACGCATCGAGCCCGATGGCGCCCGGTGGGCGGACGGCTCCTTCGAGCGTGTCGACGCGATCCTCTGGGCCACGGGGTTCCGGCCGGCGATCGCGCACCTCGCACCGCTGCACCTGCGCAGCGCAGCCGGCGGCATCCGGCTCGACCGCGACGGTCGCGGAACCACGGCCGTGGCCGACCCGCGAGTCCAGCTGGTCGGCTACGGACCCTCGG
>JBASAE010000427.1:0-1653 GCA_049654285.1 Microbacterium sp. | reverse complement strand
CGCCCGCGAGGCCGCCGCAGCCGAGGAAGCCGCGAAGAACAACGGCGGCGGAGGCGGGGGAGGCGGCGGCGGGAACTCCGGCGGAGGAGGTGGCGGCGGCGGAAGCGGCTGGGTGCGTCCGCAGGGCGGCTACATCTCCTCGGGCTACGGCTGGCGTCCGCTGGAGTGCAGCAACGGCATCTGCGGATCGACCCTGCACGCGGGCACCGACCTCGCCAACGGCTGCGGCGCGGCGATCTACGCGGCCTCATCCGGCACGGTCACCTACGCCGGCATGAACGGCGGCGACTCCTGGGGCTACGGCAACTACATCAGCATCGACCACGGCGGCGGCATCGGCACCGGCTACGGGCACATCCGCTACGGCGGGATCCTGGTCAGCTACGGCGAGTACGTGCGGGCGGGGCAGATCATCGCCTATGCCGGCAACACCGGGGCATCCCTCGGCTGCCACCTGCACTTCGAGGTCTACATCTGGGGCGAGACCACCAACCCGGTGCCGTTCCTGGCGAACCGCGGCGTCTACCTCTGAGAACCGGGCGTCCGGTCACTGGCATCCTCGACGACAGAACCCCCAGCCGAAGGCCGGGGGTTCTTCGCACGGTGGCGGGGCTCAGTGACCCTGCGCCGCGAAGCGCTCGATCGCCTCGTCGAGGATGCGCTGCGCCTCGGCCGCATTCCCCCACTCGTCGACCTTGACCCACTTGTTGGGCTCGAGGTCCTTGTAGTGCTCGAAGAAGTGCGCGATCTCCTTCTTCGTGTACTCCGGCAGATCGTCGACGTCCTGGATGTGCGACCAGCGCGGATCCTTCGACAGCACGGCGACGAGCTTGTCGTCTCCGCCGGCCTCATCGCTCATCTTCAGCACGGCGACGGGGCGCACGCTCATGACCACGCCCGGGAAGATCGCCTGGTCGAGCAGCACCAGCACGTCGAGCGGATCGCCGTCCTCGCCGAGCGTGTTGTCGAAGAAGCCGTAGTCGGCCGGGTAGCCGAATGTCGTGTACAGCACGCGGTCGAGGTGCACCCGACCCGTCTCGTGGTCGACCTCGTACTTCACGCGGCTGCCGCGCGGAATCTCGATGACGGCGTCGTGTGCGCCCATGCGTGTGCTCCTTGAAATCGGTGGGATGCCGCCAACCAGCCTACTCGCGTGACCTTGGGGAGCTCGCGTTCGATGGGCAGCCACAGCGCGGCGATCGCGGTGTCGTGTCACACAACCTGCGGGTGGGACGCCTCCCGGCCCGCACATTCTGTGACATGCGCGTGGGGTGTGTCACAGAACTCGCGGGTGCGGATGCCGGGCACCCGCAGGTTGTGTGACACGGTCCCCCGAAGGGGCGTGGGAAGGCGGCGTCGCCCTTCGGGCCGAGGGGCCGTACGGTGGGAGGATGCCGTCCCTCGATCCCGCCGTCGCCGAGGTCCGCCGTGCCGTGCGTGCCGCGACATCCGCTCTGCCGGACGGGTCGGCGCTGATCGTCGCCCTCTCCGGCGGCGCCGACTCCCTCGCGCTCGCCGCGGCGACCGCGTTCGAAGCCCGGTCGCGGGGGATCGGGGTCATCGCCGTCACGGTCGACCACGGTCTGCAGGAGGGTTCGGCGGATGCCGCGGCGCGTGCCGCCGCAGCGGCTGAGGCCCTCGGCATCCGTGCCG
>JBASAE010000426.1:0-8697 GCA_049654285.1 Microbacterium sp. | reverse complement strand
GCGGACCGTCGGACACGCGCATCTATCCGTTCAACGACCACGAAGGCGGCCAGTTCCATCAAGAGGCGGAGCAGATCGCCTGGCTGGTCGACAGCTTCCGCACCCCCTGACCGCAGAGACGCGGTCGACCCCAAAGGAGAGAACCCATGCACCGAAACACCCACCGAGCACTGCTCGCGTCCCTCGCCTTCGTGACGCTCGGCGCACTCGCACTCACCGGATGCGCCCCCGGCCAGCCACAGGACGGCGACAGCGGCCCTGTGACGATCACGTACGCGTTCTGGGATCCCAACATGGGTGAGGCCTTTCAGGCCGCCGCCGACGCGTTCACCCAGGAGAATCCCGACATCACCGTCGAGATCCGCCAGGTTCCGTTCGCGAGCTACTTCACGAAGCTGAACACCCAGCTGGAGAGCAAGTCCGCTCCGGATGTCTTCTGGGTGCAGAACATCCAGTTCCCGCTCTACGCGGCCAACGGCGCCCTGGCGGACCTGACGTCGTATCGCGACAAGTCCGACACCGACCTCAGCGGTGTCGCCGAGAGCGCGCTCGACGCATTCGTGTACGACGACGCCACGTATGCGATGCCGTGGCAGGCGATCACCTTCGGGCTCTACTACAACAAGAAGCTGTTCGCCGAGGCAGGTGTCGCCGAGCCGACCAACGACTGGACCTGGGACGATGTCGCGGCGGCCGCGGCCAAGCTCACGAACACTGCCACCGGCGTGTATGGGATCGTCGCGCCCCTGTGGAACTACGGCAACATCTATCAGACGATGTACGCCAACGGTGCCGACATCATCACCGATGACGGGTCTGACACCGACTTCGACAGCTCGAAGGCGGTCGAGGGCATCAAGTACTGGACGGATCTCGTCGCGGCCGGGTACTCCCCCACGCTGGCCCAGCTGACCGACACGTCTCAAGACCAGTGGTTCCTTTCCGGCAAGACCGCGATGGAGTCCACCGGATCGTGGAACGCCTCCGTGTTCACCGACGCGTTGGGCGAGGACGTCGGGGTTGTCGGCGCACCGGCCGGTTCCGAGGACGTCTCCGGAGCTGCGCTGACCGCGAACGCAGTGGCCGCCAGCAGCACGCACATCGCAGAGGCATACGCCTGGGCCGAGTTCCTGACGTCGGCGGCCGGCCAGAAGATCATCAACGAGACCGCCGGCGGGGCCGCTGGCGCCCCCGTCAACGCAGAGGCCAATGAGGCGTGGCTGACCGCGGTCGGCACGCCGAGCGCGCAGGTTTTCCTCGACCAGCTGCCGCGCACGAAGCCGCTGCCGGCGACGAAGAACACAGCCGCCTGGGAGAACGAGCTCGCCCCGACGCTCACACCGGCATGGAACGGCACGGCAACCGCAGAAGAGGTTGCGAAGAAGATGGCTGAGATCATCCGAGAAAAGCTCGCCGCGGAATAAGAATCCCTCCCGACATGACATCCCCGCCCCTACGGAAGACCACCGTGCGTCGCTCCCTCAGCAGCGACGCACGGTGGGCCGTGCTCTTCATCGCTCCAATGCTTCTCGGACTCGCCGTGTTCTACCTCTGGCCGGCCGTCGGAACGCTCTTCACGAGCTTCACCAAGACCGGCCCGTTCGGCGGGTGGACGTGGATCGGGCTCGACAACTACCGGCAGGTGTTCGAGTCGGACCAGGTCGGACGCGCACTGCTGAACACCGTCGTCTACAGCGGCATCGTCCTCGTGAGCGTGCCACTCGCGCTGGTGATCGCCGCACTCATGGCTGCACGGGGGCTCCGCGCGGTCTGGCTGTTCCGGCTCGCGTACTTCCTTCCCGTGATCACCCTGCCCGTCGCGATCGGCTGGATCTGGCGACTGCTGTACAACGGCGACTTCGGCCCGCTGAACACGCTCCTCGCGGCGGTCGGCCTGCCTTCGCGCTCATGGCTCGCTGAAGGGGACACCGCTCTGATCGCGATCAGCATCGTCGGGATCTGGATGTCGATCGGCTATCCGATCGTGCTGTTCACCGCGGCGCTCCAGAACGTCCCCGAGGAGCTGCACGAAGCGGCGGCGCTCGACGGTGCCGGCCCGATCCGCCGCTTCGTCAACGTCACGGTCCCGATGGTGAGCCCGACGATCTTCTTCGTCGTGGTGCTCACCCTCATCGGAACCCTTCAGATGTTCGACCTGATCTTCGTGATGATCGGTGATCGCAGCCCGGTGCGCTACGAGACGCAGACCATCATCTACCTGTTCTACAAGAGCGCCTTCATCGACAACCAGCGCGGCCTGGGCAGCGCAATCGTGGTCTGCCTGATGGTGATCATCATGGCTCTCACCTACGTCCAGTTCCGGCTTCAAAAGAAGTGGGTCCACTATGAGTAGCGAGTCCCTTCCCCACAGACAGCGGGGCCTCATCGCCGTCTATGTGCTGCTGAGCCTCGGTGCGATCATCATGATCGCACCGTACGTGACCGAAGTCCTCACCTCTCTCAAGACGTACGAGGAGACGGTGCGGGTTCCGCCGGCGATCTTCCCCGCGGTGCCGATGTTCTCGAACTACCTGGAGGTCTCGACCGCCAGTTTCCCGATCTACGTGCAGATCGGCAACAGCCTCGTCGTCGCCCTCGCCCGTATCGCGGGGCAGGTCCTCTTCTGCTCGATGGCGGCCTTCGCCTTCGCGCGGCTCCGGTTCCGCTTCCGCAACGCGCTCTTCGCTCTCTTTCTCAGCGTTCTGATGGTGCCGAGCCAGCTGTTCCTCATCCCGCAGTACCAGCTGATGCAACAGCTGAACCTGTTGGACACTCTGCCGGCGCTCTTCCTGCCAGGGATCTTCAGCGCGTTCGGGGTCTTCCTGCTGAGACAGTTCTTCCTCAGCCTGCCGGCCGACATCGAGGAGGCGGCACGCCTGGATGGTGCGAACCCGTGGCAGATCTACTGGCGGGTGCTGCTGCCCCTCACACGCCCCGCGCTGGCCGCGCTCGCGCTGCTCACCCTGGTGAGCAGTTGGTCGGACCTGTTGTGGCCGCTCATCGTCAACTCCGCCCCCGACCGGCTGCCGATCTCCGTCGGACTGGCCAACCTCGTCGGGGAGTATGTGACGCCGTATCAGATCGTGATGGCCGGTGCGGTCATCGCCTCCGCACCGGTGATCGTCATCTTCCTCATCGGTCAGCGGCAGTTCATCCAAGGCCTCCAGGCGGGAGCAGTGAAGTGACCTCCACCATTCATCACCTTCGTACCGACAGCACGAGCATCGTGCTGGATGTCTCGGAGCACTCCCTCCCTGCTGTTCTGCACTGGGGGGCGCCCCTCACCCTCGAGCATCCGTCCGACGAGGACATCCTGCTGTCCACCGCCCGCCCCGCCGTCAACCGCAGCTCCTACGACGAACCCCGCCGGGTTTCCTTGCTCCCGCTCGCCGAAGAGGGATGGGCGGGCACATCCGGCCTCTCCGTGACATCGGCCGGCCGGTGGCTCAGCGGGTTCCGCACCGTGTCGACGGAGCTCGGTCCCCGCTCCGCGCGCTTCGTCGTCCACGACGAGGACGACGAAGTGGAGCTCGTCATCGAGTGCCATCTGAGTCCACGCGGGCTGCTGACCGTCTCCACCACCACCGCGAACCTGTCGGACCAGGAGATCCTCATCTCCGACCTTCGCGCGCTCCTGCCCATCCCCGATCGTGCGGCGGAGGTCCTCTCCCTGACCGGGCGATGGAGCCTCGAACGTCAGCCGCAGCGTCAGCCGCTGGCATTCGGCACGCTCCTCCGCGGGGCCCATCGCGGACGCCCCGGCCACGACTCCCCCCTCGTGCTCGCCGCCGGAACGGCAGGTTTCGGGTGGCGCGGGGGCGAGGTCTGGGGCGTACACGTCGCGTGGAGCGGAGACACCGACTATCTCGCCGAGCGGCTGCCCGAAGGCGCCGGAGCGCACTCGGCGCTGATCGGCGGAGGGCGCACGCTCGGCAGCGAACCGCTCACCCTCCCCCCGGGCGGGCGAGCCGTTGCTCCGGATATCCACTTCGCATACTCGTCCGCAGGGCTCGACGGGATCTCCGCGTCCTTCCACGAAGCCGCCCGCATCGCCCGCCCCACGACTCTTCGACCCCGTCCTGTCATCCTGAACACCTGGGAGGCGACCTACTTCGACCTCGACGCCGTCTCACTCCGCGCCCTCGCGGATGAGGCTGCGGGACTCGGGGTTGAACGCTTCGTCGTCGACGACGGATGGTTCCGGCATCGGCGAAACAGCGATGCTGGCCTCGGGGACTGGTACGTGGACGAATCCGTCTGGCACGGCGCATTCGCGGCGCTCGCCGACCACATCCGGTCCACGGGCATGGAGTTCGGGCTGTGGTTCGAACCGGAGATGGTCAATCCGGACTCCGATCTCGCGCGCGCACACCCCGAGTGGATCCTCGGGGGGAACAGGACCTGGCGCAACCAACAGGCACTCGACCTCTCTTCACCGCTGGTCAGGGACCATCTGGTCGAGCGGGTCTGCAGCGTCGTCGAAGAACTCGGTATCGCTTACATCAAGTGGGATCACAACCGTGATGTCTCCCACCCGAGGGATGCTGAGGGGCGTCGAAAGGGCGGAACGCAGACGGAAGGCCTCTACGAGGTGCTCAGCCGCATCCGCACCCGACACCCGTCACTGGAGATAGAGTCCTGCGCAAGCGGCGGTGGGCGAGTCGACTTCGGCATGCTCCCGTTCGTCGAGCGGTTCTGGCCGTCTGACACCAATGATCCGGTCGAGCGCCAGACCATCCAGCAGTGGACTCAGTTGTTGATGCCGCCGGAGATGCTCGGCACCCATCTCGGGCCCGCGACCGCCCATACCACCGACCGTGCCACCTCCCTCGACTTCCGCCTCATCACGGCATTCTTCGGCCATGCGGGCATCGAATGGGATGTCCGAGGGCTCGACGAGGATTCACGACGCCGGATCTCGGATTGGATCACCGAGCACAAGCGGCTTCGTCCGCTGCTCCACGGCGGCACGGTCGTCAACGCCGACGTTGCCGACGGGCAGATCCTGCATGGCGTTGTCGCGGACGACGCGTCCGCCGCGGTGTTCGCATGGATCCGACAGACCTCGGCGGTCGGTTCGGCGACGGAACGGGTACGGTTCCCCGGGCTCGACCGCCGTCGCCGCTATCGGTTGCGCCGGCTTCTCCGCACCGGGCCAATCGCGGGCCCCGTCATCACCCAGCCACCGTGGTCCGCCCCGCTCGAGGCGGGGAGCACCGTCGATGTCAGTGGGGAGATCCTCTCCTCAGCGGGCGTCCCTCTACCGATGCTGCATCCGGCATCCGGCATCCTCCTCGAACTGAACGCGCTGCCCGACTGACCCTGATCGGCCTCGAGGAGGATGAGAAGCCGGCGTCTCAGGAGACGCGCTCTGCGACGACGATCCAGTTGTCGAGGGAGTGCCCGTCGACGTGCGGGGCATCGAGATCGCAGGAGAACAGGGAGAGAGCCCGTTGCGGCGTGTCCGACTGCCAGACCCACTTGTACTCCGATTGCGCCAGCGTCACCACGTCCTGCTTGGGGACGGCGCGGGCATCCTGCGCCACGATGAAGTCCGCTGTCGTCAGGCCTCCCGACCGCAGCGCATAGGTGATCACGACGCGGTCACCGGTGCGCGCCCTCCCGAGATCATAGAAGACGTCCTTCGTGCCGGTCCCCGTGACGTTGTGGCCGACGATGATGCCGCGGTACTCGGAGAGGTTGCCGGGCACGGTGTCCCACTGCGGCGGGCCGTACCAGCCGGCCAGGCCCGCCTCGGGGCTCAACCAGCCGTTGTCGTCGAGCTGGATCGGCTTCACGTCCGCGTCGATCAGCGGTGCGCCCTGCTGCAGCACGGTGACATGCACGGGAACCCCGGCGATGTCCTGCAGGGGCGCCGGTGACGGTGCCGACGTCGGCCCGGTCGTACTCGACGGTGGGGCGGCCGGCAGAGATGAGGTCGAGGTGGGCGCGGGAGCCATCGGCACGTCGCCGAGCGGAGCGCGAGTCGCGTTCCACAGCAGGAACGCTCCGATGAGCCCGGCGAGCCCGATGACGACGAGGGCCGCCGCGATGCGGTGCCGTATCGCGGCGGCCCTGTCGTTCATACTGCGTGTGTGGTCGCGTGTCAGCTGCGACGCGCGCGCGTGAGCAGCCCCGCGCCCGCCAGCGCGGTGGCCCCGAGCGTGCCGAGACCGCCGGCGAGCAGCGTCATGCCCGTCGTGTCGCCGTCGGTCTGCACCTTCTTCGGCACCTCGTGGTTCGACGGGGTCACGTGAGGCGTCACGACGCCCGGGCAGGTGACCGCGTCATGGTGCTTGGTCTCGTAGACGGCCGGGGTCTCCGGCGTGCCGGGGACTGCCGGGGTGTCCACGACCTCCCAGGAGTCCCAGTAGAACCAGCTGCCGTTGCCCTGGCCCTGCTGGAAGGCCACGCCCACCGGGTCGGTGCCGTGACCGGCGCCTTCGTAGTTGGTGGTGTTCTCCTGCCAGTTGTCCGGGTCGTTCAGGGGCGTGGAGTCACCCGGGCCTTCGCCGTCGTTCTTGCCCGGTGCGGTCCAGGAGTACCGCTGATACTCGGTGTGGGTCACGGCGTCCGTGCCCGGGGTCCCGGGGATCGCCTCCGAGACCAGCACCTGCTCATCCCACGCTGCGGCCGGCGTGCAGACCGTGCCCTCATCGGCGGTCGCCGCCGGAGCGAGGATCAGGATTCCCGCGACGGCGAGCGATGCAGCCCCTGTCGCAGACAGGGCGCGCCCCAGCGCGCGCGTGCTTCTCGTTGAACGGACCATGTGTGCCCCCTAGTGGATTTCTTGCGAACGGTGAAGAAATTCCGCGCACCAGGACAGATCAGGGAACCCGTTCAGAACCGAGACGGGTTCTGATTCCCTGAGCGTCCATCTGGACCGTTGCACTGCCCCAGCTCACGCAACCTCTCCTCATGAGGTTATCCGCCCGTGCAGGCGGGGTGCAAGATGCCGGGCTTCAGGCGCCCAGGTAGCCGCTCAGACGACCGTGGAAGCGCTTGCTGCGATCGTCGAGGCCGGTGATCGTGATGGCGGTACCGCGACGCTCGTAGCGCGCGGCGATCGAGTCCAGCGCGGCCACCGTCGACGCATCCCAGATCTGCGCCTCGCTGAGGTCGATGACGACGGATGCCGGATCCTCCGCGTATCGGAACTGCTCGACGAGGTCGTTGCTGCTGCCGAAGAACAGCGGCCCGCGCACCGCGTACCGCACGCTGCGGTCGTCGCCCAGAGGCTCGCGCTCCACGTCGATCACATGCGCGACCCTCCGGGCGAACAGGATCATCGCCAGGATGACACCGGCGATGACCCCATAGGCGAGGTTGCCGGTCACCACGACGGTTCCGATCGTGATCGCCATGACGATCGTCTCCGAAAGGGGCATGCGCCGCAGCGTCGACGGTCTCACGCTGTGCCAGTCCACGGTGGTCACCGCGACGACCATCATCACCGCAGCCAGCGCGACCATCGGGATCTGCCCCATCAGGGAGCTCAGCCCGGTCACCAAGGCCAGCATGAACACGCCGGCCACGAACGTCGAGATGCGTGTCCTCGCGCCGCTGGTCTTCACGTTCAGGACCGTCTGTCCGATCATCGCGCAGCCCGCCATCCCGCCGTACGCCCCGGCGAGGATGTTCGCGACTCCGAGAGCCCAGGACTCGCGCCCCTTGTGCGAGGGGGTCTCCGTGATCTCGTCCACGAGCTTGGCCGTCAGCAGCGACTCCATCAGGCCGACGAGGGCGACGCTGATCGCCGTCGGAAGGATCAGCTGCAGCGTCGAGAGGTCCAGGGGCACGTCGAGCGGTGTGAGACCGGGAAGCCCGCCGCCGACGGTTCCCTCCCCTGCGACGTCCGGGACCGTCAGCCCGCCGAAGATCACGACGGCGGTGACCACGACGATCGCGATCAGCGGTGACGGCACCGCCCTCGTCAGCCGGGGCAGCAGGAGGACGATCGCAAGGGTCAGTGCGAACAACCCCCACACGGGCAGCGTGCCTCCGATGATGTGCGGCAGCTGCGCGACGAAGATGAGGATGCCGAGGGCGTTGACGAACCCGAGCATCACGGAGCGAGGCACGTAGCGCATGAGCCGCGACAGGCCCGCCACGCCGAAGACGATCTGCAGGAGACCGGCCAGCACGACTGTCGGAAGCACGTACTGCACGCCGTGCTCGTGCACCAGCGGTGCGATGACCAGCGCGACGGATCCGGCGGCCGCCGTGATCACACCGGGACGCCCGCCGAGGACCGTCATCGTGAGGCAGAGGACGATCGACGCCACCAGACTCGTCATCGGGTCCACGCCGGCCACGACAGAGAAGGAGATCACCTCGGGCACCAGCGCGAGCGTGGTGACCAGCCCGGCGAAGAACTCCCGTGACAGCTGCCGCGGACTGCGCAGGGCGGCGAGCACGCCGAAGGTCGCCTGCGGTGAGGACATGGGACTCCTGCCTGTGGGAACCTCCGATTCTATCGGCGACGAGGATGCCCGCCTGCGCAGCGCGCTCAGCCGTAGAAGTGCCTCTCGAAGGCCTTGCGTGCGCGACGGGCGGTGCGCAGGTAGTCCTCCTCGAGGACGGTCGCGGAGCGCTCGGGATAGCCGAGCAGTCGGGCCACGGCATCCAGATCGCGGGGGTCGGCGGGGAGCACGTCGCTCGCTCGCCCGGTGAACAGGGTGATCGCCGAGCGCAGCC
>JBASAE010000425.1:0-5282 GCA_049654285.1 Microbacterium sp. | reverse complement strand
GCACCTTGCCCGCGCTCGACACCGGCAGCTCATCGAGCACGACCACCCAGGCCGGCACCTTCACCCGGGCGAGCCGCTCCTGCGCGTAGCCGCGGAAGGCATCGAGGTCGAAAGCGGACCGATCCTCGGCGACGACGGCCACCCCGACGACCTCGCCGAGCTGATGGTGCGCCACGCCGAAGGCGGAGACGCGCGTGACGCCGGGATAGCCGAGCAAGGCTTCCTCGACCTCGACCGAGGAGATGTTGAATCCACCGCGGATGATGAGGTCCTTGAGCCGGTCGATGAAGTACACGAATCCATCGGCGTCGATCCGCACGTAGTCCCCGGTACGCATCCACTCCCCCTCGTGGACCTTCGCCGTCGTCTCGGGATCGTTCAGGTATCCGAGCATGATCGACGGGCCCCGGAACTCGAGCTCGCCGAGCTGCTCGCCCGCTTCGGCCTGCTCACCGCGTTCCGCCGCCGCCCGCTCATCGATGCGGAACCGCAGTCCGCCGGAGCCGACGGATCCGATCGAACCGAGTTTGCGATCGAGATCGCCCGGTCGGAGATAGAGACCGCCGGGGCCCGCCTCCGTGAGCCCGTAGGTCTGCATGAGCTGTATCC
Organism: Microbacterium sp.; assembly: GCA_049654285.1. Taxonomy (GTDB): domain Bacteria; phylum Actinomycetota; class Actinomycetes; order Actinomycetales; family Microbacteriaceae; genus Microbacterium. Next base: position 4,673 of record JBASAE010000425.1, on the reverse strand, counting down.
TCGGCAGCGCGGCGCGCAGCGCCTCGATCGTCGATCGGTGCATGACCGAGCCACCGAAGTCGAGCAGCCTCAACGATGAGAGGTCATAGGCGTCGAGGTCCTCTTCGAGCCAGTACTGGAAGATGCTCGGCACGGCCGCGTACACCGTCGTCCGGTACTCCTGCACGCGGGCGAGGACGTCCCGGGTCGGCCGGGTCACATCGACGACATTCCGTGCCCCGCCGATCAGGCAGGCGAGCAGGCTGAAGTGCAGGCCGGCCCCGGAGTAGACCGGGAACATGCTCTGATACGTGTCCGCGGACGTGAGCTCGAACGCCTCCTGCCAACCCCGTCCCGCCGCGAGCGAGGTGCCGTGGCTGTGCACGACGCCCTTCGAGCGCCCGGTGGTGCCCGAGGTGAAGAGCACGACCGCGGGGGTGTCGTGGCCGATCTCCCGATCGCGTGCGGGCTGTGGATCGATCGCCAGGGTCAGGAGCTCGTCGAGCCGATCGACGGGGAGGACCCGCGTCGCCGATCCGCCGAGCCGTTCGGCGACCGCTCGGGAGGCGACGATCAGCGCCGCGTCGGTCCGCTCGAGGTGATCGAGGAGCTCGGCGGTGCTCGAGGCCGGGTTCACCGGCACGCTGAGCAGCCCGGCGGAGGTGATGGACAGATGGAGCAGCTCGGCGACGGCGCCGCTGTCAGCGCCGTACACCCAGGCCACGGCCGGCTGCCCCGGCCTCTCACCGATCTCTGCGAGGAAGCGCGCTCCGATCCCCAGGGAGAGATCGCGGAGTTCGTCGAAGCCGAGCGACGTCCACCCGCCCGCGCCGTCGAGGCCGGTCAGCGCCGGTCGCGCGCCGTGCGCCGTTGCAGCCCAGGCGAGCAGCTCGGGGATGGTGGCTGTCGATATCGGTGCGCTCATGATCCTCATCCTTCGGTCGGCCAGGACTCGAAGGCGCCGAGCCCTTCGAGGGCGAGCCCGTAGTTCAGCCCTTCGGCGAGCTCGCGGCGCAGTCGGCGTGTCATGGCGAAACGACTGTAGCGAAGCACCGTGGTCGGCTTCTGCGCGAGCCCCGCGGCGATGCGACGTGCCTCGATCCAGGCGGCTTCCGCGTCGGCCTCGACGCTGTGATACAGCCCGAGTCGGTGCGCGTCGTCCGGCTCGATCCGATCGGCGAGCAGGAGGAATGAGCGGCCGCGGTTCGGACCGAGAAGTTCCTGCCAGACGACGTGCACGCCGTCGCCCGGCACCGCGCCGAACCGGAAGTGCGGTGCGTCCTGGAGCACGCTCGTCGGCGTACCGATCACGACGTCCCCGAGGAGGGCGATCTCGGCGTGCACCCGCGCGGGGCCGTTCACCACGGACACCACCGGCACCTCGATGTCGAGGAGGTTGAGAAGCAGCCTGTGTCCGTGGAAGAAGATCTTCTGCCACTTCTCGGGGGTCATCGCCCCGACCCAGCTCGAGTCGAGCCGAGCACAGAACTCGTCACCGGCCCCGCCGAGGACGACGACGCGGTTCTCCGGATCGGCGGCGATGTCGGCGAAGAGGTATCCGAGCTCGGTGTGCGGCGAGTCCCCCCAGACGAGCGGCCCGCCGTCGCTGTGCAGCACCACCTCGAGCACCCCGTCCGTCCGGGTCAGCGTGGCATGCCGATAGTGGTCTTGATACTGATCGAGTGTTCTCGGTGGCATGACTGCGACCTCTCGTCTCTCGGCGCACTCCGTCATGCGCCTGGCAGCGGTGTCCAGATTTCAGTACGGACACTTAATGGTATAGCATCCTTAGTACTCCGGCGAAGGGCGTCGGGGCAACCGTCTGTCTCGTCGCAAGGATGCACGTGCTGAAGAATCTCATCGAGACCGCCGCGCTCATCGACCCCGAGCGCGCCGTGTTCGAACGCGCCGACAGGGCCGTGCCGATCGAAGAGCTCGTGCTGCGCGCCCGCCGGGTCGCAGTCCACCTGCGGGCGGACGGGATCCGGCACTGCGTCTACCTCGGGGTCAACGGACCGTCCGTGCCGCTCGCCCTCTTCGCCTCGGTCTTCGCCGGCATCCCGTTCGTCCCGATGAACTACCGCCTGAGCGCCGAGCAGCTCGACCGGCTGAGACGCCGGGTCGATGCTCCCCTCATCGTCTCGGACGACGCGTCCTTCGGGAGCGATGCGCGGCATTGGACCCTCGATGACCTCTGGCGCCTCACCGACGACGCGGTCTCCGGTGAGGACGACCTGCCGGAGGTCGAGGGCGATGCGATCGCCACGGTCCTCTTCACCAGCGGGACGACGTCGGAACCGAAGATGGTGCCACTGCGGCACAACAACCTCGGCGCCTATCTGCTCAACACGATCGAGCTCATGGGCGCCGACCCCGGAGAGGCGGCGCTCATCACCGTTCCGCCTTACCACGTCGCGGCGATCGGAGCGACGCTGACGAACACTCTCGGCGGGCGGCGCGTCGTCTACCTGGCGAACTTCGACCCGGCCGACTGGCTCGCGACCGTGCAGCAGCAGCACGTGACGACCGCCATGCTCGTGCCGACCATGCTCGCGCGGATTGCCGAGCACCTCGACAGCGCCCCGGCCGCCGCGCCGACGCTGCGGCACATCGCCTACGGCGGGGCGCGGATGGCTCCGGCGGTGCTCGCCCGCGCGGTGCGGTGCTTCCCCCACGTCGACTTCGCCAACGCCTACGGACTGACCGAGACGGCGTCGACCATAGCGATCCTGAGCCCTGCGGATCACCGCATCGCCCTTCGACCGGACGCCACCCCGGAACAGCTCGCCCGGCTGGGCAGCGCGGGACGGGCGATCCCGGGAGTCGAGTTCGAGATCAGGGATGAGGACGACACGGTCCTTCCCCCCCGGGAGACCGGCGAGCTCTGGGTCCGCGGCGAACAGGTCAGTGGCGAATACCTCGGCCGTGGCAGCGTGCTCGACGGCGCCGGCTGGTTCCGGACACAGGACGGGGCCTGGCTGGACGAGGACGGCTACCTCTACATCGTCGGGCGGGTCGACGACACGATCATCCGCGGCGCGGAGAACATCGCCCCGACCGAGATCGAGGACGTCCTCGCCGAACACCCCGACATCGCCGAGGCAGCGGTCGTCGGAAAGCCGGACGAGGAATGGGGCGAACGGATCGTCGCCGTCGTCGTCCCCCGCACTGAACTCAGCGCGGATTCCGTCCGCGACTGGGTACGTGGACGGCTGCGGGCATCGCGCACTCCGGACGAGGTGGTCTTCGCCGAGTCGCTGCCCTACGGACCCACCGGCAAGCTCCTGCGCCGCGAGCTCGCGGCACGGGTCGTCGCCCAAGGAACGGAGAAGGACTGAGACCATGAAGATCGGCACGAAGCTCTACAGCCAGGCCTGCGACGGCGAGGTCATCGTCATCCGGGCGAACGGCATCGACGGCGCCCCGCCGGAAGCGGGCGGTGTACCGCTGGCTTCCGAACGGGGAGCAGAACGACACGGGGACGCGGACGGCGACGGCTTCCCCCTCGGCAAGCGCTACGAGTACGCCGACCCCGAAGCCGGAGTGCGCATCGAACTGCTCGTCACCGCAGCCGGCACCTCCACCCTGAGCTGGCAGGGCCATCCGCTCACTGTCAAGGCGACCAGGCCGCTCCCGTCGAGCGACTGACGGAAAGAGGTGAACCCATGACCGAATCCCCCGTGCTGTACGCGGTCGCAGACGGCATCGCGACGATCACGCTGAACCGTCCGAACTACCGCAACGCGCAGAACTCCGCCATGACCTACGCGATCGACGACGCTCTCTCCCGAGCCGTCGACGATGACGAGGTTCGCGTCATCGTCCTCGCCGGGGCGGGAGACCACTTCTCGGCCGGGCACGACATCGGCACCCCGGAGCGGGACGTCGACGTCGAGTTCCCCCGCCGTGCCGCGATGCTGCCCACCCACGTGCGCAAAGAGGGCATCGACCAGCGCTGGACCCGGGAGTCGGAGGTGTATCTGGGCATGAGCCGCCGATGGCGCGAAGCGCCGAAGCCGACGGTCGCCGCCGTGCAGGGCGCCTGCATCGCGGGAGGCCTCATGCTCGCTTGGAGCTGTGACCTCATCGTCGCCGCGGACGACGCCTTCTTCACCGACCCCGTCGTGAAGATGGGCATACCCGGGGTGGAGTTCTTCGCCCACCCCTGGGTGATGGGTCCTCGGATGGCGAAGGAGTTCCTCTTCACCGCCCGCAGGGTGGGAGCCGAGGAGGCCGGTCGACGAGGGTGGGTCAACCGCGTCGTGCCGCGGGCGGAACTCGAGAGCTCGACCCGCGCACTCGCCGCTGAGATCGCCGAGATGCCGCCGTTCGGGCTCATGCTCGCCAAGCGCGCGGTCAACCTCGCAGAGGACATGATGGGGCAGCGACTCGGGATGGATGCGACCTTCGCCCTGCACCACCTCGGACACGCACGGGGTGCGGAGCTCGGCCTCGGATCACTCGGCGGCGTCAGCACGAAGGACATCGCCGGCAAGCCCTCCGCAGGAGCCTGATGGACCTCGACATCGATGCCGAGCGAGCCTCCCGGCGGCAGGAGGCCGAGGACTGGCTCCGCGCGAACCTGTCCCACGCCCCGGGCGGTTCGATGGACACTGCAGCGGGCGCCGCGGCGTACCGCGACTGGGAACGGCGGCTCGCCGACGCCCGCTGGAGCGTCGTGCATTGGCCCGAGG
>JBASAE010000424.1:0-2847 GCA_049654285.1 Microbacterium sp. | reverse complement strand
GCGACGGGGCTCGCGCCGCCGAGGCGCACCTGGGAGGCCCAGCCGATGTCGTCGAGGCCGACGTGGGTGATGATCTCCTCGACCCCGGGGCCCATGTACGGCGCGATGACGCCATCGATGTCGTCCGGTTCGAGGCCTGCGTCCCGGATCGCCCGTCGAGAGGCCCAGGCGGCGAGGGAGAGGTCTGTGGCGTCGCGGTCGCGGTCGCGTGTGTGCGTGGTCTCCCCGGCGCCGATGATCGCCGTATCCACGTCGGTCACCGGCCCTTGTAGTCGGGCTTGCGCTTCTCGGCGAACGCCTTCGGCCCTTCCTTCGCATCCTCGGTGAAGAGGACCTTGTCGGAGATGTAGTACTCCATCTCGAAGGGCGTCTCGAGTTGGAGCGCGCGCACGGCGATCTCCTTGACGGCCCGGACCGCCAGCGGCGCATTGTCTGAGATCAGGTTGGCGTACGCCATCGCCTCGTCCATGAGGTGCTCGCGTTCGACGATCTTGTTGACCAGGCCGATCTCATAGGCGCGCTGAGCGGTGATCGGCTGCCCGGTCAGGAGGATCTCCATCGCCACGGCCCAGGGGATCTGCCGGGGCAGTCGCACGTGGGAGCCGCCTCCGGGGGTGATGCCCCAGCGGACCTCGCCGAGGGCGAACTTCGCCTCCGGGACGGCGATGCGGATGTCGGTGCCCTGGAGCATCTCGGTGCCGCCGGCGATGCACAGGCCGTTCACCGCGGTGATGATGGGCTTGTAGATGTCGCTGAAGAACCGCTTCGTGATGTCCTTCGCCGCGTGCCGGGGGGCGCCTGCGGTGAGCGAGGTGACCGTCTTGCCGAGGTCGGCGCCGGCGCAGAAGGCCTTCTCTCCGGCCCCCGTGAAGATCGCGACGCGGTAGTCGGGGTTCTCATCGAACTCGCGGAACGCGGCCATGAGCTCCTCGTACATGTGCGGGGTGTACGCGTTCAGCTTGCCGGGACGATCGAGCGTGATGACGGCGACCCTGCCGTCACGTTCGAACAGGACCCGACCGTCGTCGGTCTCAGTCATACGGTGTTCCTTATTTGATTCGGTTGCTTAAATATTAAGTAGCTAAAGTCATTCAGGTCAAGACGTCAGTCATCCTCGTTGAGTTCGTACAGGCGCTCCGTCGCGCCGATGTAGTCCTCGACGAGACGGCCGATCACTCCGGCACAGCTCTCCCGCCTGACGAGCTGGCCGACCGTCTGGCCGACGGGGGTGCCGAGTACGGCGGGGATGCCGTGTTCGACCGCGCTCGTCATCGCATCGCGCACCAGCAGCCCCTGGAGGGGGGTCGGCAGCGGCGAGGGCGCGCCCTCCTCCTCCCACGCGGACACCCACTCGGTACGCAGGATCCGTGCGGGCTTGCCGGAGTAGGTGCGTGACACGACCGCGTCAGAGGATTGTGCGGCGAGGAGCCGCTCGACGAGGGAGTCCTGAAGGTCGCTCTCCGAGGTCGTGAGCCAGACGGAGCCCATCCATACGCCCTGAGCGCCCAGGGCGAGGGACGCGGCCACCTGGCGCCCGTCCGCGACGCCGCCGGCGGCGAGGACGGGCCGGCCCTGCGCGACGTCGACGATCTGCGGGACGAGCACCATCGTCGAGATGTTCCCGACGTGCCCCCCGGCCTCGTGGCCCTGAGCGATGAGGACGTCGGTGCCGGCGGCGATCTGGCGCTCCGCGTGGCGCGTGCTGCCCACGAGGGCGCCGAGCTGGATGCCCTTCGCGCGGCAGTCCTCGATGAGGTGGGCGGGAGGGGTCCCGAGCGCGGAGACGAGCATGGAGATGTCCATCTCCAGTGCGACCTCGGCGAGGCGTTCGAAGTGCTCGACGGTCAGCTTGTGCGCCGAGTAGAGGCGGGCGCTCGACTCGTCGGTCGGCTCAGGGACGGCGAAGCGGCGCATGAGCCCGGCGACGAACTCCCGATGCTGAGCCGGGATCTTGGCGAGCGACTCCTCCTCCGTCTCGCCGGCGGCGCTCTTCTCGGGGAAGATGAGGTCGACGCCGAACGGCTTGTCGCCGACCTGATCACGGATCCAGCGCAGATCGACGCGCAGGTCCTCCTCGGAGTGCCGGGAGACGCCGAGCACGCCGAATCCTCCGGCCTTGCTGACAGCGGCAACGACGTCGCGGCAGTGGCTGAAGGCGAAGATCGGATACTCGATGCCGAGCGTGCGAGTGATTTCGGTTCTCATGATTCCCTCTCTTGGGCGGTGAGCGACGGGTGTGGGGACGGGGACGCGGTGCCGTCGCCCAGGTGCGCGTCGGCGACGAGGAGGGATGCCTCGACGATCTCCGCCTGTGCGGTCCGCCCGCCCCAGGCCTCAGGGCCGTGGCGGGACGCGGCGAGGAGCCGTCCGATCGGCAGCTCGTCCGTGTAGCCGATCGCGCCGTGGACCTGGAGCGCGGTGCGTGACGCGAGCTCGGCGGTCTCCGCGGCGGTGAGGAGCGCGACGGCGGCGTCGCGTGCGGCGAACGGGCCGTCATCGTCGACCGCGAGCGCAGCACCGAGCACCAGCGCGTCGGCGAAGGCGAGCTCTGTGCGGGCCTCGCCGAGCAGGTGCTTGATCGCCTGGAACTGGCCGATCTGCTTGCCGAACTGCATGCGAAGCTTCGCATACTCGACGGCGAGGCCTATCGCGTGGTCCGCGACGCCGAGCAGGATCGCCGCCTCGGCGACCTTTCCGGCGGCGACCGCGTGTGCGACGCCGGACGGGCTCTCGGGTGGGAGGACATCGGACGGCGCCGCGAACCAGGTCGGCGCATCGAGCAGATCGACGGGCGAGGACGGGGACCAGCTCGAGGCCGGCGAGAAGCGGACGGCGCCGTCCCCGACA